>NZ_JAUBRH010000056.1:0-46252 GCF_036701775.1 Microcoleus sp. N9_A2
TTTTGGCTGGCATACATTATAACTCATGATCGCTTATCTTATATTTATATTATACAATCTAGCTGCGTATCAGCTTATACACAAATAAAAGCTAATATTTTTTCAAAATTATTTTGACATACCGAATCTGTGGAACTAATCAACAGCATAATAATCTAAATATAAAATCCCAAATCTTAAATCAGCAAGATGCCATTACTCGAAATAGGAGATCCGGCTCCCTGGTTTTCCGTCCCTTCTACAAATAACCCCTTATTTCATTTCTCGACCGTTGGCGGCCGGCGAGTTGTGCTGTTTTTCTTTGCCAGCGCAGCTTTTGAACAAATCCAAGTTATCCTCAAAAGCTTTCAAGAGCTTTCAGAAGAATTCCAAAGCTTGCAAGTACCGCGGTTCGGAGTGAGCGTTGACCCAGTAGACAAAGAGCAAAACAGACCGACAACAATTGCTCCGTCATTCATCTTTTTCTGGGACTTGGATAAAACAGTCAGTCAGCAGTACGGTGTTTCCCAAGATGTCGAACAAAATGGAGTGGCCGGAGTTCACTATGTACCGCAAACTTTTATTCTCAACGAAAACCTTCAAGTAATTAATATTTTGCCGATGGGTGAACCGCACCAACACGCCCAGCAAGTATTAGATTTTCTCAAAACTTTGCCCCCTATGGAGGAAGCCCGAGCAGCCACTCGCCACGCCCCGGTGTTGGTAATTCCTAATGTTTTGGATAAAGCATCTTGCCGCAGTTTAATCGATATGTACAAAACTTACGGTGGCAGTCCGTCGGGCTTTATGAGGCAAGTGGACGGGAAAACTGTTGGTCTGCACGACGACACTTTCAAGAAGCGCCGAGATTTCTTTATTGAAGACCCGAAGTTACAGCAGGGATTGAATGCGATTATTTTGCGCCGGGTGCGGCCGGAAGTAGAAAAAGCTTTTCAGTTTACAATCACTAGGTTTGAACGGTATTTGATAGGTTGTTACGATGCTGACAGCGGCGGTTATTTTCGGCCGCACCGCGACAACACTAGCAAAGCTACGCTGCACCGCAGGTTTGCGATGACGCTAAACTTGAATGTGGGAGAGTACACGGGGGGATTTTTACGGTTTCCAGAGTACGCGCCGCATGGTTATAAAGGCGATTCTGGCACGGCGATTATTTTTTCGTGTTCTTTGCTGCACGAAGCGACTCCCGTGATTAGCGGCCAGCGTTTTGCTTTGCTGTCTTTTTTCTACGGCAATGAGGATGCTGCGGTACGACAAGCTAATTTTAAGTATTTAGCTGCTGATTCAGATTCCCGAATTGCAGAACCGGCATGAGGAAGGTCACTACCGCTGTGCAAGTCCTAAAATAATTACAGAAGGTAGTTAGCGGTTAGCCACAAAACCTAATTCCTAGCTACCATCGCTAAATAATAATCGATCGCCATGAATTTCAAACTTCTAAGTTTAGCAGTATCGGGAATTTTAACGGTTGGGGTTGCAACCAGCGCTACTGCAGTTGTTACGACATCCCCTGTGCGACAATCAACAGATTTAACGGAATTTAACTCGGTGCATTCCCAGGGTGCGATCGCCCAAACTGTCGAAGAACAAACCAATATTCGAGTCTACGAAAAGGCTAGTCCGGCGGTTGTTACCGTCGATACAGATAAATCTAACGGCAGTGGCACAATTATCAGCCCCGACGGCATGGTGTTAACTAACGCCCACGTTGTTTCGGCAGGCGGTACCGTCAATATCATTTTGTCAGACGGCAGAAAACTTGTCGCCGATGTCATCGGATTCGGCGAAGACGGTCTAGACTTAGCCGTGGTGAAGATTCGCGGTCAAAACAATTTGCCCACCATTCCTTTAGCCCGTCCAGGTTCGATAAAAGTCGGGCAACAAGCATTTGCGATCGGCAATCCATTCGGTCAATTTCAAGGTACTTTTACAGTCGGAATCGTCAGCCGCATCGACCAGCAGCGGGGCTTAATTCAAACCGACGCCGCCATCAATCCCGGCAATTCAGGAGGCCCACTGCTCAACAGTTCAGGAGAATTAATCGGCGTCAATACTTCTATTTTTACTCGCGGTCGGGGTGGAGGTAATATCGGTATCGGTTTTGCAATTTCCGCAGACAAAGTACCGGCTTTCCTGACAGCAGTACGAGAAGGGCGAGCTCCCCGCGTGGCTCAAGCCCGATCGCCCTTTGGCAACAAATCACCTCAAAAAGTTGCGTTAAACGGGCCCGCCGTCAGCGGCCTCCTCACCGAAAAGTCTAGCGTTCTACCCACTGACAACAGCTTTTTTGAACTCTACTCCTTTGATGGAAAAGCGGGCCAGCAAGTCACAATAGAAATGAAAAGTCAAGAAATTGACCCTTATTTAATTTTGCTCGGGCCCAACCAGCGCGAAATCGCACAAGACGATGACGGGGCCGGCAGTAAAGACGCCAGAATTACAGTCAGGCTGCCTGCAGACGGGACTTACACGTTAGTGGCCAATTCCTACCAAGCTAAGCAGTCAGGGGCTTATACGTTAGAACTGAAAGCGAGTGCTCCTACCGCGCCTTCTCGGGCGATTTTGCAAGAAGAAGGCGCTTTAGTCGCAGGCGGCCCAGTATTGCCGTCTGACAACAGTCTGTATCGCGAGTATACTTTTGAAGGTCGATCTGGTCAGTCTGTAGCCATTTCCCTCGAAAGTACAGATTTTGATCCCTATGTGGCTATCTTTGGCCCTAACGGCCGATTAGTGGCAGAAAATGACGATGAGAGCGATTCGACTAAAAATTCGTTTCTGACCGTTACTTTGCCTGCTACGGGTCGCTATCGCGTAATTGTCAATGCTTACGATGCTTCGGGCCGGGGTCGTTACACTCTAACAGTCCGGTAAAAATGGGGAAAAAGGTAATGGGTAATCGGGAATAGGTAATTAGTCGAATTATTCTGCTTCCTGCTTCCGTGCATCCATTAAATCTTGTACAGTGCTCCTTGCCAAACTTCCTTCTTCCATCCGTTAAATCCTTTACACTTATCCGTTGCCGAACTTCCTTCTTCCATCCGTTAAATCCGTTACAGAATCCGTTGCCGAACTTCCTTCTTCGTTGCAAATCGAGGTAATTCATGCGTCAAGTTAGATTTTGGGCGATCGCGCCAATTGCTCTGGTAGCTACTTTTTCTGGCAAGCCGGCTATCTCCCTGTCACTTTCAAATTCAGGTGTTGCTAACAGCAGTTCCACCCTCATTTCAGCAGAATTTCCTCAAAATTTAACTGATGCGAAGCCTGCTGACAAGGCTGTTTTAGCTCAAGCAAGCCCCAACCCGTCGCCATCACCACAGAGTTCGCCAACTCAGAGCCCAACTGTAGAACCTTCGCCGAGTCCTGATGCGGGTTCATCTAAAGTCCTTTTAGAGCAAAACGGAGAACTCACCCCTGCTAAGTCTTCTGTACTGCCTTCGGACAGCAGTTTGTACGACGAGTATACCTTTGAAGGCATTCAGGGTCAGAAAGTGGTTGTTACCGTAGAAAGTACCGAGTTTGATACTTATCTCGCTATTTTCAACTCTCAGGGCGAGCTACTTGCAGAAAATGATGATGCGACGCAGCAAAATTCCAATTCAGAACTTACTGTTACCTTGTCTGCGAACGGTCGCTATCGCGTCATTGTCAATGCTTATGATCCGCCTCCAAAAGGTAGAGGCAAGTACAGTTTGACCGTCCGCGAAACAACTGGAAATTAGTTTGAACGAAACTTCGGAGTCAGGGCACGGCATTGCCGTGTCCCTATAATTCAAGGGCGATCGCACTACAAGCAACTACTATCCACTTTGGTAAATTCATCTGTTTGTATGCAACTATAAATGTTATAGTCTTGCGCTTATAATTTTATAATCTGTATTTCCAATAACTCTTAAAAAGAGAATGGAAGCTGAAATATAGATAGGGCTTGCTGAATAGAACTACAAGCTATGACTGCCAAGGGTTTCAAGATTTTTAAACACAAAAAAGTGCTCTCGTTATGACGTTTTTTGGCTCAAAATCCTTGGATTTCGGTGGAAAATTGTGGAGTAAATTTGGGAACCCATCTCCGAATCTCCCATTTTTCAAGCTGTTTGGCACCTAGATTCGATTTGTGGGCTTTTTCAGCAAGCCCTAGATATTTTTTCAGCTTCCATTTTTAATTTATTTTGATTAATTTAACGGAAACCCAGCCAGGTAAAAAAATCCTGGCGGGTGAAGAATTCTAGCAGCAAAAGTCCCACGAATCCCACCATGGCAAATCGTCCATTAATTTGTTCGGCGTAGGCATTCCAGCCAAAGGCTGGTTCTGGTTTTAGAGTATTGGGAGTTGTCGGTTTTGGGGAGGGAGGGGTTTTAGCAGTCATTTAAAAGTTTTTAGTTTCGTGTTTTGAGTGATGACTTTTGGGAAGCTTTGCGATCGCACAACTTGTAATTTACCAGGAAAATGACAGCCGATCGCTAATCTGCTGAGTTTTCTAAACTTTGAACCGATTCGATCAGATTTCGCACGGTTTCGGTACCTTCTGAAGGCTCAAAAAACAGCGGGAACTTGCCCCGAGCGATCATTCTCAAACCCAACGGGCCCAGACTCAGCAAACCTTTAACGTCGCGGAAGTAGTTTCCTACTACTTCGATGCCAAATTTGCGCTCGTCTATCCAGCCACCTTCTTTGACGAGATCTATTAAGACTTTGCGGTGGCGGATCGATCGACTCGCTTGGTCGTCTTTGCGATCGAGAATCTCTTGTTTAATCTTACCAATTTGATCCATCGGCGCGACTTCCATCGGACAAACCGAGTTGCAGTAGTAACAGCGGGTGCATCCCCAGACGCCTGCGGTACCTTCGTTGTATTTTTCGAGCCGATTTTCGGTTTCGCTGTCGCGGGAGTCGGCGATCGTGCGGTAAGCTTTGGCGAGGGCGTGGGGGCCGACAAATTCCGGGTTGACTTCGCGGGCGTTGCACTCAGAATAGCACGCGCCGCAGAGGATGCAGTTGCCGGTTTGGTCGAGTTTCGATCGCTCTTCTGGAGTTTGCAGAAATTCGCGTTCGGGAATTGCTCGCGAAGCGGTGCTGACATAGGGTTCAACTGCTTCTAGGTTGTCCCAAAAACTCGTCATGTCAACAACCAAATCTTTAATTACCGGCATATTTCCCATTGGGGCGACAGTAATTTCTGGGATAAAGTCGATCGGCTTTTCTGCTGAGCTGGACTGGGCTATTTTGTCAAGTCTTGCGAGTTCGCTGCCCACATTTTCTTTGCAAGCTAATGCCGATCGCCCGTTAATTCGCATAGAACAACTGCCGCAAATGGTATTGCGGCAATTTTTGCGAAAAGCTAAAGTCCCGTCCTGTTCCCACTTGATGCTGTTGAGACAGTCGAGGATAGTATTGCTCTCTTCCACGTCTAGGGTGTAAGCGTGAACGCGGGGAACCTCGTTTTGATTTTGGCGGACTACGTTAAAGCGGACTTTCATATTTTGAGTGAGGAATTTAGTGTCTATTTTAAGCTAAATTTTCGGCTTGTTTAAAAAGCTCTTATTTTTTAAACAACTACCTAAAGTAAGAGATTTAACCATTATTTATTATTGCTTGATAAGAGGCAATAAGTCCAAAGTCATAAGTTCTAAATTATAACTTTTTTAAGCTGATTTTTTGAGATGTTAATTGGATATAAAAGTAATAGATCGCTGCAGTTCGCGAGTCGGAGGTGCTGTTATGTCCAGCTTGTTTGTATTAACTTTCATGTTTTCGATGCCGGCCTTTTGTCTGGGTCTGGTAAATCCTCAATGGGTGGGACTGGGTACTCGCAGGCGATCGGCTGCCTTGTACGGCGGGTTGATGGCAGTTTCGTTCGTTTTGCTTGGGGTAACAGCACCTAAGCCGCCGCAACCTGTTTCCTCGGGGCTGCTGGCCTCGACAGAATGGCCGGAATTTAGGGTAAGCGCACCTTTGCGCTGAACGTAGCTGCGTGTTTACTTCAATTTTCTGGCGCAGTTAGGAGCAATTTTACCAAAACTTACGCCCGGTTGGGGCGATAAACCTAGTTTTTTAAGGAAAATACTTGGTTCTACTCATTTACTGCGGTTAAAGAGCGGATTTGATATAAAAACCGATCGCACTGCTAGCCAGATAGAACGATCGAGTCTGATTCAAAAGTTATCGGGAGATCGTGGAGTGGCTGAATCAGACTTATCAGTCGTTAGCCTACATTTTTGTTCCATTGCTACTCGCACGCGTTTGTTTCCGAGGAAATTAACTTCCCCTTACGTCCTATCGGCACACACATTGGCGTACCCAAAATTGGGTCAGGAATAATACGACACTCTAACTCAAAAACTGAGAGTATCATCTCCTCAGTCATTACCATTTTCGGTTCCCCAGCCGCAAAAATCTGACCATCTTTGACAGCAACTAGATAATCAGCATAACGGCACGCCTGATTCAAGTCATGCAATACCATCACAATTGTCCTTCCCTGACTTTGGTTCAACTCATACAACAAATCTAAAACTTCTATCTGGTGCGCCAAATCCAAAAAAGTAGTCGGCTCATCCAAAAGTAAAATATCTGTATCCTGTGCTAGTGCCATTGCAATCCAAGCTCGCTGTCGTTGTCCACCAGACAAAGTATCTAATGCTCTATCTGCCAACTCCAGTAAATCTGTAATTAAGAGTGCCTGTTGCACAATTGTTTCATCTTTGGCTGACCACTGCTGCAACCAATTTTGATAAGGGTAACGTCCTTGTGCTACCAAATCTCTGACTGTTAACCCTTCCGGTGCTACTGGCCCTTGAGGCAAAATACCCAACTGCTGCGCTACTTCCTTGGTGGAAAGCTTAAAAATTGAGGTGCTGTCAAGATATACTGTACCGTGATATGGTTTGAGAAGTCTGGCCAGACCTCTTAACAAAGTTGATTTACCGCAACCATTAGCACCAACTAAAGCACTAATTTGTCCGGTAGGAATGGCCAAGTTTAAGTCTCGGATAATTGGCACACCATCATAAGCTAAAGATAAACCTCTGGTTGATAGTCCTTTCATAGTTGATACCATTTTGAATTTTGAAGAACACAGAAGGATAGGAGCGAGAATTTTTGATTTGGGGACTTCCAACAAATAAATTATCCAATATTGTGGGGTGGGCATCTTGCCCGCCCATAGCCCAAGGCGGGCAAGATGCCCACCCCACAAGAAATAATTGAGTATTTTTTTATTTGGAAGTCCCTTGTCCCTTATTTTTTGCGGTTCCGAATTAACAAAAAAAGAAAATAAGGAGCGCCGATAGCAGCAGTTACCACGCCACAAGGAAGTTCGATAGGTGCAAACAGCGTTCTTCCTAGCAAGTCTGCGACCACAACAATCACACCCCCTAACAATCCAGAAGTGGGAATTAACCCTTCATGATTTGTACCTACCAACTGTCTGCCTAAATGAGGTGCAATTAAACCGACAAAACCAATCATTCCCGCAGTAGCGACCCCTGCACCTGCTAAAGCTACACCCACTAGCACCAGTAAACCACGTTGCCATTCCACGCGAGTACCTAAACCTTTGGCGACATCATCTCCTAAGTTAAGAACGTTTAAATGTCTTGCCAATGTCAACGCCATCGGTACGAAAACAATCAACCAAGGTAAGAAGGAAAAGACTTGCTCCCAAGTGCGTCCGTAGACACTGCCAGCTAACCAAACCAAAGCATTACTAACGTCATAAATTTCCCCAAAGGTAATCATTAAACTGGTGAATGCACTGGCGATCGCAGACAAGCCAATACCCATTAAAATTAGTAAAATCGGCGAGCTACCGTTATTCCAAGCCAGCGAGTAAATTAAAATCGCCATTAGCAAAGCACCTGCAAAGGCTGAAACAGGCAATGTATAAATCGGTGCTGATGGAAATAGGACAATTACTGTCACTGCTGCTAAACTCGCCCCAGCATTGATGCCAATAATACCAGGGTCAGCTAAGGGATTGCGTGTGAGACCTTGAAAGATAGTGCCAGAAATAGCAAACGCCACTCCTACCATAAAAGCGACAAGGGTGCGGGGTAGCCGTAGGTTGTGAATCACGAAAGCATGGTCTGGGTTGCCTGTATCTAAACCTAAGACAGTTTTGACGATATCCCAAGGTGAGATGGGATATTCACCCCGCCCTAGATTCATCACCATCGCCACTACAATTACTACTGCCAAACATACCAGCATCAGTGGTACGCGTCTGTCTATGCGAAAAGATATCGCTTCGGAACGAATGACTAGCCAATCCAACTTCATTTTTTCACCTTTGACTTAGCCAAGTAGACAAAAAAGGGCGCACCAACCAGTGCTGTCATTATTCCCACAGGTAATTCCTGGGGTTTAAGTAATACACGGGCGGTAATATCTGCAACCAAAAGTAAAGTTGCACCTACCACTGCGGAATAAGGCAAAATCCAACGGTAATCAGCAAAGATGAAAAATCTCACGATATGGGGAACAACTAAGCCGATAAAGCCGATCGGCCCGGCAATAGATACGGCACTTCCCGCCAGTAAAACAACGCTAATTGCCGTGATGATTTTCACCCAAGCTGTTTGTTGACCTAAGCCTTTTGCTACATCTTCACCGAGACTCATGGTAGTAATTTGTCTGCCAAGGGCAAAAGCAACGACTAATCCAAGGGCGACGAAGGGCAGTGCTTGCAAGAACATATTGATATCGCGCCCAGCCAGTGAACCTGCTAACCAAAATCTAATTTCTTCTAATGTTCGTTGACTGACGATCAGGATAGCAGTAGTCAGGGAAGAAATCAGAGCCGTGAGCGCCGCGCCTGCTACTGTGAGATTCAATGGTGTAGGCCCTCCTTTTCCTAGAGAACCAAGGAAGTAGACTAACATTGCTGTGACTCCTGCACCCAAAAAGGCCACAATGGTTAAAACATTTAAGGACGAACTACCAAAAACAAAAATTGTGGCAACTACACCCAATGCAGCCCCCGACTGAATACCTAAAATACCTGGATCTGCTAAGGGGTTGCGTGTCAAACCTTGCATTAACGCTCCTGATACTGCCAAGGCTGAACCTACGAGTATAGCAATGAGCGATCGAGGTAATCTCACTGTCTGAATAACTAAGTGATCGTAGGAACCATCAAAGGCAACAAAGGATGTCAAAATCTTTTCTAGAGGTATTTCTGCTGCACCTAACGTGACACTGTATACCAAGCAAATCAACAAGATAACCAGTCCCAAAACCAGACCAGGTAAGGGTGATATTTGAGGCTTTTTCCATTCTCTATACGATTTTGTGAACCCTTTTGTCATTTTATGCGCTCTCTCAACAATTAACTGTTTATTAGCCATCAAATTGAACGGGGACATATCCAATTACTGGGTGTTGTTGTAGCCTTAAATTGTAGGTTGGGTTGAGGAACGAACCCTCCGTTCCACTCCGCCCAACATTTTTCGTATATTTGTTGGGTAGCGCTACGCTTAACCCAACCTACAGAATAGTTTGAAAACACGCGCTAGCTGCATCAAATGAACATTGTTTTAATGCACCCCAGATTGTACGCGCCACAAACTGGCATAAATTCCATCAAGTGCTAGTAAGTCCTCATGCTTACCCTGCTCGACAATTTGACCATCATCCATCACATAAATACAATGACTGTGGCGAATTGTGGAAAGACGATGGGCGATCGCAATTGTAGTCCGATTTTGAGTAATCATCGCCAGCGACTTCTGAATCGCCGCTTCCGTCTCATTATCCACCGCAGATGTCGCCTCATCCAAAATCAAAATCGGTGGATCTTTGAGAATAGCACGGGCGATCGCAATTCGTTGTCTTTGTCCACCCGAAAGTTTTTGACCGCGTTCGCCAACGATAGTATCGTATCCTTGGGGTAGTTGCAGGATAAATTCATGAGCCTGGGCTAATTTGGCAGCATGGATAATTTCGTTGTGACTAGCATCAAAGCTACCATAAGCAATATTTTCTGCCACCGTACCGTGAAACAGAAACACATCCTGACTCACCCAACCGATACAGCGTCGTAATTCCCCAAGTTGTAACTCCCGAATATCGATACCATCAATTAGGATTTGTCCGCCTTGGACTTCGTAAAAGCGTAACAGTAGCTTAACTAGGGTACTTTTACCAGAACCCGTTGCACCAACAATGCCAATATTTGCACCCGGTAAAATATGCAGTGATACATCTTTGAGTACGTTGGTGCGATCGTTGTAAGCAAAGGTGATATTGTCAAGATGCGCTTCACCGCGTACTGTTTTTAACGGTAAAGGATGCTTCCCTGTGGGAATAGCAATGGGAGTATCCAACAATCCCATAACTCGTTTAATAGAAGCCATAGCCCTTTGATACTCGTCCATAATTTCGCTCAAACTGGCAAAAGGCCACAGTAACTGCTGGACAATAAACACCATGAAACCGTAAGTTCCCACAGTTAACTGATTATTCGCCACTGCAACCCCACCAAAAAACAGTGTGGCGATGAAACCGATGACAACCACTAATCGAATAGCTGGATAAAAAGCAGCAGAAAGAGCGATCGCACGGGCGTTACTGCGGCGATAGGCTTCACTGTCAGTAAGGACACGACCTCTTTCGTAGGTTTCAGCAGTAAAGCTTTTAATTGTGGCAATCCCTGAGAGATTATTAGCTAAACGACTATTGATAAATCCGGCTTTGTCGCGGACATCTGCATAACGGGGTGCGAGTCGTTTTTGGAATGCTAATGAACCCCAGAATATGAAGGGTGTAGGTAGTATTGCCAACCAAGCTACATTGGGGGCAATGAGAATAAATGAACCGCCTACAGCTAAAATAGTGGTGATAAATTGCAGAATACTAGCTGCACCAGAATCAAGAAACCTTTCTAATTGATTGATGTCGTCGTTTAATATTGACAAAAGTGTGCCTGTAGAGCTTTCTTCAAAGTAGCTCAGTTCTAGTTCTTGTAAATGGCTGTAGGCATCAAGGCGTAACTCATGCTGCATAGTTTGGGCGAGGTTGCGCCACAGGCGATCGTAAATAAATTCAGATAGTGATTCTAAAGTCCAAATTAGTAAAGTTAATAATGATAAGATTGCCAATTGTCCAATGATATTAGTAATCCCTATTTTTGCAATGATAGAACTTTCTTTTTCCACTACGACATCTACGGCGACACCTATTAAATAGGATGGTGCGAGGTCGAAGATTTTATTGAGGATGGTAAAGGTTACAGCAGTCCACACTTGAGGGCGGTAGTTTTTGGCGTAGTGTAATAAACGTAGGAGGGGATGCTGTTTGGTTAATGGCAAAGAGGTCATGGTAAATGCTGAATTTAGAGAAAATAATTAATGAGAATTACCTGGATTTTCATTAATTAATACAGGGGGTATTTGGGCGAAAATAGCAGATTCTAACAGTTCAGGAAGCTGTTTCCAAACTACAGTTCCTTTAGGGCTTTTGATATACAGTTGCATAAAATCTAGTAATGCAGCGGCACTTTCTCCGGGGGTGAGATTGACGAAGAGATAGGTGGGTTTGTCTGGACTGGCGACGGATACAACACAGCCATGATTGCACGCCCATAAACATCCGACTGGTTGAATTTCAATTTCATTATCTGGGAATTGTTCGGTGCATAAAGTGTTCAATTTGTCAAGTAAAATATTGCCGTCAAAAGGTGGATTATCTGGTCGTTTTTCAGAAGAACTGTGGCAGGATTTGCAGATGAAGAGGGTATGTTTGGGCATAGGTTTAGGGTGTGTTGACGAGGTATTTGTAGAGGTCATCAATGACGGCATTCATCGCCAGAACATCAAAAGCATACCAGTGTGCAGAGTCTACAAAATAAACCTGATTGTTCTGAACAGCCTTGAGTTGTCGCCACAAAGGTTTTTCTTGCAGCTTCTCTAAACTCTTTTTGGCAGCCTCCCCTCCCAGAGCCGAAATAAAAATAACATCACCATCTATATCAAACAAACGTTCCTGAGAAATGTTACTCTTCACGAAGAAATCTCCACTTTGTCCTGGTGGGCGTTGTAATTTAATATCGTTGAGAACTCCACTAGTAGGATGTTTATTCCCGTAGATAAACATTCCATAGGACGGATCTATGCTTACAACTGATACTTTAATTTGTTTTCGGCGATCGCCCAAAGCTTGTTTGAGTTTGTCAATCCGCTGCCAATATTCGCCTATTAACTGTTTACTCTCCTGTTCCTTATCTAACAACTTTGCAATGTCTTCTAAGTGTTTTTGCCAAGGAGGAGGTGGAGCAGGGTAATCTAAGACAACAGTAGGTGCAATTTCAGTTAGCGGTTTGTAGATATTTTGCAACCGAGTATTCGATAAAATTAAATCAGGTTTCAGTAGCAAAATCTTTTCCAAGTTTGGTTCATTGAGGCTTCCAACAAATTCAACTCCATCCACTTTGTCCCGAAGATACTTTGGAAAAGGCTCACCTGGAATCCATATATATGCAATGGGTTTAATACCCAATGCCAAAGCACTACTAAAAGTGCTCATCCATAGAGTCACAATTCGTTGAGGATTGCGAGGGATGCACGTTTTACCCATCACATGTTGCACGAGTCGGCAATTTTCCAATGGTTGCTTCAAGCTTGTAGCATTGTTGTCAATATTTCTGCTACAAGCTGAAACAAGTGTAAATGTCAAAACTCCCAATAACAATAGAAAAACCAGGCGGTGTAGAGAAAGTTTCATGGATATCTGATTACTCAAAACTGCCAAGAAATTGTACCCTGCACAGTGAATGGCTCACCAGGAAAAACAAAAAAGCTATCAAAGGCAGATTCAAAATAATCCACATTGAATAGATTCCTGATGTTGAGTGCTGCCCGAAATTGTTCTCGTTTGTAAAAGATGCTGGCGTCCGTCCGCAGGTAACTTGGAAGGGTAAAACTATTCTCTATATCTCCTTGACGTTCCCCTACCAAGAAGAAGCCTACACCCGCACCGAAACCTTTTAAAGAACCTTGTTGAATTTCGTAAGTTGTCCATAGGTTGAAACTATTTTCAGGTGCGAGTAGGCGATTACCGATAGGTAACGCATTGTCTTTGGTAATTCTGGCATCCGTATAGGCATACCCTGCAAAAATGTTCCATCCCGGTAAGATTTCGCCTGCAACATTCAGTTCAATGCCTCGACTGCGTTGTTCACCTGTTTGAATGGAGAAGCTTGGGTCATTCGGGTCAGTTGTCAAGACGTTGGATCGAGTTAAATCAAAGAGTGCAAGGGTTGTAGACAGTCTGTTGTTTAAGTCTGCCTTAATTCCAACTTCATACTGGGTTCCTCGTTCAGGCTGAAACGTACTGCCATCAGCAGCAATGTCAGTCACAGGGGTAAACGATCGACTATAGCTGGCATAAAGCGAAATAGGTTGAATAGGTTGATAGACAATGCCGACACGCGGGCTAAACGCATCTCCTGATGTGCTTGTTTCCGTGTTTGTCAAAAAATCATTGTCTGTCCGCTTAAAAGTGTCAAATCTCCCACCTAATAGTAACTTCAAATTCTCAGTTAGCGTGACTTGATCTTGAATGTAAATACCCAACGCATCTGTCACAAAGCCAGTAGCAGAGCTAGAGGTAACATTACCAAATGGCTGACCATACACTGGATTAAATACATCGAGTGGCGCGATCGACCTTCCAGTATTTGTGAATGAGTTATCAAATCTACCCAGATCAACTCCGAATACTACCTGATGCTGAATTGAACCTGTTGAAAATTTACCAATCAGGTCTGCTGCAAAGTTATAGCTAGTTTGATCAAACGTCCTGGCATTAAAGCCACGATTTAAGGTTCGATTATCAGGCTCAAGGCTAATACCAAATATTTGTTCTTGTGCAGCAGTGAAAGACGAGACTCGAAATGCGTTTCGCAGCGACAAACTATCACTGAATTGATGCTCAAGCGTATAGCCAATTCGATAAAGCTGTACATCAAATGGTTTAGCAAACGGTTCAGTAATAGTGCGGTTTAGTGGTATTCTGCCATTGGGATTTGGTAGTACCGTACCAACAGCGGGTAAACCTAGATCATCTCCGTTTTCTGAAGAGGAATACTCTCCTTCCACCGTCAATTTTGTTCGATCGCCGATCGCAAAACTCAAGACAGGCGCAACAAACACTCTTTCTGATTCTCTAAAGTCGGTAAAGCTGCCAATGTTCTGATAAGCTGCGTTCAGTCGATATAAAACGGTCTTAGAGTCGTTTAGCGGTCCTGATAGATCGACTGTGCCACGGTAGTAGTCATAGTTCCCGATCGTGGCACTGACCTCATAGAAGGGGTCGCGTAGAGGCTGTTTTGTAATCAGGTTGACAGTGCCTCCGGGAACGCCTCGTCCGAACAGCACTGAAGCTGGACCTTTCAGAACTTCGACTTGTTGAATGTGGGAAAAGTCTATTTGACGTGCGCCAATAGAATCTTGCAAACCATTTCTGAGTACATTTCCTTGATCGTCCCTGGTTTCAAAACCTCGAATCGTCAAAAAAGAACCATTGGCGAAGTTAGGAGGAAAGGTGTTAATCACTCCGGGGACATTTCTGATAGCTTCATCTAGACGGGTAACATTTTGGTCTTCCAGCACCTGACGTGGCACTACCTGAATCGATTGGGGAATGTCTCTCAAAGGTGTATCAGTTTTTGTCCCAGTCGTAGTATTCGGAACACGATAGGCATCTCGATCGCCCGTCACCACCAACTCAATCGGGTCATCCTGCTGCGCTGATGGTGTCTCCTCCGGTGTTTCACTCCTTGGCTTTTCTTCAGTTGGAGGTGTTTCCGGTGGCTGCGTCGCAATTGTCGCAGAAGTTATACGTTTCTCTGTCAGGTAGCTAAATGCTGTTTTGCCAAACAGTTCTTTAAATCCACGTTGCAGAGTGCGATCGCTCACCCCGACACTTTGCGCCAACTCCAGCAATGACGGCGGATTCTCCAAACGTGCCACTAAAATTTCCCTAGCCAGATGAATCCGGGCGATGGTGTCTGTCTTCAATCGCGGCGATGATTGCAGTCCGTGTTGAGCAGATAAGATGGGAGCTAACTGCAACGCCATTAGTTCCAACACCTTACCCTGTAAATACATCCGCTTTGTCATGCCCTGGAAAGGACAGTTGACAATTTGCTGTGCTACTCCCTGAATAGCCGCCGTAGTTTCCGGGTACAGCAAAGTTTGCCAATCATTACCCTTTGCCAACAGACGCAACTGCTGGGGAATTTCTCCTGTTTCATCGGGGAAAAAAGTTGCCAGCAAGTCAGGAGGCATATGAATGTCAACGCCCACGTGTCGAGATTTGGGGGATTTTGTAAGCATTTTGCGTTGAATACCGCTACCAGAAATACACGTATATCCTTCCCCTAACTGCCCCCCGTATTCGTCTATGACTTTGCCGGAAAGGAGAACGCAAAATTGCAGTGGGTGATGCCATTCAGGGATTTTATGTAGGACATCATCGTGATATTCACAGTCCAAAATCGCCAGCCAAAGATGAGGATGCACCTCAATATCCCGTATATAGCCTTTACCGAGTTGCTTGGGCATTTCACAGAGGATTTCAAATGGTTCTGGTTGTGGTGGTTGGAGGCTGTTGTGGTTAGCTTCTGCCCACAGTTCCCAATCCTCTTTCATCGTCAGGGTGATGGTCATGACTGGATGATATCTAAAAATTAATGAGATTAATTATCAATAATTTTATCGCGAATGGCGATCCGTTTAAGCTCGATCGAGATCGAGAGTTGATCGCTTGCGAAACGCTAGGTTAGATTTGCACGCGCCAACAGCCTCGGTTAATGATCAAGGCTTTTTTCGGTGATTGTACTGATTTGAAGATGGAAATCGATCGGCTAAACTGGTGTAATTGTTGAGCTTGCAATGCTGGTGCATCTATGACTTACAGCTTGAGAATTGTCGATTTGCCAACGAGTGAACGGCCGCGGGAGCGGCTGATGGCGGGCGGCCCGAAAAGTTTGGCGACTGCGGAATTGATTGCGATTCTGCTGGGTACCGGTCAGGGAAAAGGTAAACTTTCGGCTGTGGGGTTGGGACAATATATTTTAAATCAGTTGAGCCAGCACCAGCGCGACCCTCTGGCAGTGCTGCGGAATATTAGCGTTCAGGAGTTGACGCAGATTCACGGGATCGGGCCTGCTAAGGCGACTGGGATTTTGGCTGCGGTGGAGTTGGGCAAGCGGGTGTTTCAGTCGCGCCCGCCGGATATGGCGGTGGTTGACTCTCCGCAAGCGGCGGCGGATGCGCTGAGTCAGGATTTGATGTGGCAGTCTCAGGAGCGCTTTGCTGTGGTGCTGCTGGATGTGAAAAATCGGCTGCTGGGAACTCAGATAATTACGATCGGCACAGCAACGGAAACTTTGGCTCACCCACGGGATATTTTTCGCGAGGTGATCCGCCAGGGGGCGACGCGGGCGATTATCTCGCACAATCACCCCTCGGGAATTGTAGATCCAAGCCCGGAGGATATTGCTTTGACGCGACAGTTGCTGGCGGGAGCGCAGTTTTTGTCGATTCCGCTGCTTGATCACTTGATTTTGGGGAATGGCGATTTTCGGAGCTTGCGGCAGACTACGACGCTTTGGGATGAGTATCCGCAGGGCGATTGAACTTGTCTACTTAACTAATTGCATAGGTCTGATTAGTTATTTGTATCTTTGGTCTGTCTGAGGGCTGAAGCAGCCGTCTTAGCAGGGGGATTTTGGGGCTGGACTCCGTGAGGGCAGCTTGTTTTGATTGAATGTCGCTGCTGATACTTAGTTTCGATCGCAACTCGGTTAATCTAGTATAGGTAGGCTGAAGAGGTCGGTAATCCGATTTTTTTAGACCATACTAAACATATACTGAACCAGCACCTAAAAGCCCAATGCTTAAGAGATTATTAAATTGGGTGTAAAATAAACGGTGTGGTGATAGGAGGAGAACTGTGTTTCTGAGACTTGCAGAACAACACCGTAAATTCGTTCAAGATTTGGTAATGAACCTCCAAGCTTTAGCGATCGTGCTAGAGCATCGGGGTTATCTGGCATCCTGCTACACTTGCGGGGGTCAGATGAACAGTGCCTCATTTATGGTCAGTTTGACGGACAACCATCTGATTCGATTTTTAGTGTCAGATTACGGTATCACTTGGACTGAGATGCGGGACGACCGCGAACTGATGAAACTAGAAGGTGCCGAAGCGATTAATCAGTTACAAGAACTGGCAAATCTCGTAAAGTATCAAATCCAACCTTCGGAAGCTACTTTAGCGACGGCGCAGTGAGTGTAGCGATTGCACGGTTCCGAGGAAGGCGACGCAAGAAAGTCAGTGCTTGTCTGCTAAAACCGAATCCCCAGCGAGTTAGTTGAGAGGGTTCATTTATGTGCACAGCTATGGCTGCTCAACAGACAAGGGTGCTATCAGGGTGCCTTGAAACTGTTTAGCGATCAGTCGATCGAAGTGAGCCTGGGCAGACGGCATACTTTATGCCAGAAGTCTCAAACTTGGAACCTCTAGTTTTTTTCCCGAAGTAGATTCTCCCTTGAGAGCGATCAGCAAAATTGTAGAAGTGCGAATGCTCGTCGGCTGCGATGTTAATTTCTCACTTGGCCATTCAAAAGTCAAGGAATTGAAATTAACTTTGAGCAGGCAGGTAAAATTTAACATCCAGAGTGAGGATGAGGCTGTGAAGATTGGGGGAAAGGCAGACACAGGGCTATGGCATAGGGGCGATTCAGCAGTCAACTGAAAGTCGGTAAGGCTTAATTCGAGCCATTAGTCTGTGCTTGGTTGAAAACATCTTCCTTTGTCTAACATTCCCTGTTTGTATAGTCGCGAATTCCATGAAACTGTTGGCGAATCAATATTTGGTTTCTTTGGAGGGTTTAATAATGAACCTCCAAAACGCCAAGTACGCCAAAAAGGAAGAAGAAAGACGAAGAAGGATAGAAAAATTAATTGCGGGCAATTATCGGGACACGATCTAAGAGGGGGTGCGACGGGAGCAAATGTGAGGTGTCACCCTTCACGGATTCGCCAACAGCATCACGGCCCGGAGCTTAAATTGATACCAATGCCCTTGTGGTCGGCCCCACCAAAGTGTTCCCAACCCCCTACACTCGTCCAAATTCCGGTTGCATCCCCAGTTGGGCCGATACCGGCAGATGCTCTGAACCGATTGGCGGTAAAACCTTGGCTGATTTTGCCCCCCAGTGGTGAGAATACCAAACATAGTCAAGCCTTACCAGGGGAAAAGTTAATTTCCAGTTTAACTGTTTAACCAGTAAACTCAAATCCCATCCGTGAGGAAAAGTAAAGCCAAAACCCACTCCTGCTGTTCGGAAAGCATCTTGCATAACTGCTTTCAAATAATAGTAGTCTTGAGACTGGTCAGTCAGATTAAAGTCCCCCGCCGCAATAGTCGGCAGCGTTTCTTTCTGGAGTCGTCGCACTAAATCTTGAATTTGTGCCGGTCGGTCGCCGTACTCGTAAACTGGGATTTTGAGGAAAGGCAAAATTTTATGCTGGCGAAACCACGGTGGGGTTGTTGAAATATTATAAAGAACAACATCTTGCTGGTTCATTTGGATAATAGCTCGTTCCTGTGGTTCGTTCCCACCGGCTAGCCGTAACTTTTGGAAAGAGCGAATGGGATATCTGCTGAGAATCACATGGTATCCGCGCCCCAGGTGGTGCGGGTATAATACGGTCAACTTAGAGAATACTTCTGTGGCGTAATCCTCCTTAATTTCTTGCAAACAAATGAGGTCTGGTTTTTCTTCCTGAATTAGGTTAACCAAAGCTTGTGGGGAGTGGTGATGCCAGCCGAGGTTGAGAGAAAAAACCTTGAGCGTTGGCTGGGAGTCACTGATGTTCGTCGGCTGGGGAGAAAAGTAGGTGACGTGTAGCCAACCCAGCAGCCATATACCAGCCACAGAGGAAACAATCGCGAACCAGCGTTTCTTGATGAGAAAAAACCCTAGAATTGGCAGTAGGAAGATTGGCAAGAAAATCCAAGGAACAAAATCCCCCATCAAGGCAATCGGCCACAGCCTGTCCCAAAAGATCAATCTCAGAATCAGATAGCCGACAATCAGTGCTGAGTAGGCGTAGGCGAGCAGTTGAGTAATTCGCTGCAAAAATCGGTAAGGCTTAATCATAACGCGGTCTGCAATAGCATCCTCATTACTGTTGTCGGGACAAAAAACAGGATATTGTCAGCTCAAATTAACTGAAATGGCCACTCCCCTGCTGAGGCTAGGGAATACACTTCTTCTATGTGCGGCTCTTTTATTTTATACAGACTTCTGGCTGGAAACAGTGATTGAAAATCGCGATCGGTATATTGCTATTTAGAGTAAGTTGTTGGTTAAATCAAAATTAGCGATCGCGAAGTTAGGAATCTCAAGCAAATGATAAATAATCTCAGTGAACTACTAGAACCCATCGCCAGTCAATTTCGCAGTCTGGGAATTCCCGAACCAATTACCCATTGGGGACATCCTGTAATGATGGGGATCGTGATTGTAGCGATGGGCAGTTTTGTCGGGTATACGGGATGGCAGGGACGTTTGGCTGCCGATAAAGATGTCGCACTCAAAAGTCGATCGGATCACCGCAAGCTTGCACCGTGGATGTTTCTGTTTCTAGCTTTGGGCTATACAGGCGGCTTGCTGTCGCTGGTGATGCAGCACCAGCCAGTCATGGAAAGCCCGCATTTTTGGACGGGTTCGACAGTGCTGGTTTTACTGGCTGTTGGCAGCTTGATTTCGCTGACGGGTTTTGGGGGCAATAAGCTAGCACTGCGCGCGGTTCACGCTTATTTAGGCACGACGGCTCTTGCACTTATGGTGCTGCACGCGGCTTTCGGTTTAAAATTGGGGCTGTCTATTTAGATGAGGAAGAGGAAGGGGAACGGGAAGGGAAAGAATGTAAGGAAAGAAATTTTGCCATAACTTACGCATCGGTAGCCAGAAACCAGGTTTTTTATCGAAATACAGGGCGTTTAACCATTTATCCCGGTTGAAAAACCCGGTTTCTTTGGTGATGAGTGCATAAGTCCCGCATAGGTTTCCCTGAAATATTCCCCCTCTGATATCGTTTCCGGTTGCATCGGTATTGTTCAAATGCCCAAACAGTCAACAGTCAACAGTCAACAGTCAACAGCCAACAGTCAACAGCCAACAGTCAACAGTCAACAGTCAACAGTCAACAGTCATTCCGGTTCAACCGGAATTGATATGAATTACTAATTAATGAATCAAGCAACGGGTGTCATTTTCTGTCTTGCCTACATTCTGGGATTGATTTCTACAGCGGTTTCTTGGGGTAGATACGGGATACTTGCTTTGGGAATAGCTGTGGCGATCGCCCTGCCGAAATTGTTGCGAAAATTTGCTAGAAATTCGGTCAAAGTTACCAAGACTAGACGCAGCAGACAAAAAGAAAATGCTCTTAATGAACCCTTAGAGACTGGGGAAGAATTGAGTTTGTTGCAGATGCTGCCGAGAGCGAAATGGGTGTGGGCAGTTGCGGGTTTGCTGGCATTTCTAGCTAGCATTTATTTGGCAGTTCGATCGCCCCAACCGGCAATAGATGACATCAGCAAACTGATTCCGGCGGTTGGGAACACTCAAGAAGTGGCGGTGACAGTTCGCGGTAGAATTGTCAGTACGCCTCGATTGACTCGATCGGGTCGATCGCAATTTTGGCTAGAAACAGATTTAGTTAGCGAAATCAACGGCGGCGAGGGAGGAGCAGTTGTAAACCGCCCAGTATCCGGCAAACTCTACGTTACAGTGCCGCTGCTGCAAGCAACTGGTTTGTACGCCGACAATACGATCGCAGTTGTGGGTTCCTTGTACAAACCGCAGCCACCGTCGAATCCAGGGGCTTTTGATTTTAAAACATATTTAGCCAGAGAAGGAGCTTTTGTAGGGCTAAAAGGTCGTCAAATTGACTGGAAGAGAGAAAAGGCGATCGCGGATGTCAATCGAGTTAACAGCCAAACGACTGCTTTCTGGGAGTCAAGCGGGATGCAGCCATCGAAAATTCAAGCGATGCGGCAGCGGATCGTGCGATCGCAGCTATCACAGTTAAATGTTCCCGAAGGCCCGCTGATCGGTGCGATCGCCCTCGGCAAACAAGCAGTTGATTTACCTTACAACATCCGCGACTATTTTGTGCAAGCGGGATTGGCCCACGCGATCGCAGCTTCGGGCACTCAAGTTTCGATGGTTTTGGCTTTAGTTATAGCTTTAACTAAGCGCTTTTCCAAACAGTTACAATTTGGTTTTGGCGTCGGCGCTTTATTTTTGCTCGTCGGATTGACAGGCTTTGAAGCTTCAATCTGCCGCGCCGCACTGATGGGATTTGGCACACTATTTGCTTTGGTGTTGAGCCGCGAAGTTAAGCCGTTGGGATTGCTGTTAATCGCTGCTACTATTTTACTGCTAGTTAACCCTTTGTGGATTTGGGATTTAGGTTTTCAACTGAGTTTTTTGGCGACTTTGGGGTTAGTTGTGACAGCGCCGCCGCTGATGGCAAAGTTGGACTGGATGCCACCGGCTATCGCTTCAATTGTGGTGGTTCCGATCGCCGCTTCTGTTTGGGTGCTGCCCCTGTTACTTTATGTTTTTAGTGTGGTATCACCTTACAGCATTTTAGTTAATATTATTGCGGCTCCTTTGCTGTGGATTTTGAGTATTGGGGGGATGGTTAGCGCTTTAGTTGGATTGATTTTTCCGCCTGCTGGAAGTGTTTTAGTGCAACTGCTGGACTATCCGGCGAAAGGGCTAATTGCGATCGCCCAATATTTCTCGCAATTACCCGGTAATTCGGTAGCTGTGGGTCAAGTATCGGTGTTTCAGCTAATCGCGCTTTACAGTTTAATTTGCTGGGTTTGGGTCGGGGGAAGTTCGGCAACGGATTTTGTAACGGATGTAACGGATGGAAGAAGGAAGGGAGAAAAAACAGGGAAGCAGGAAGTAGGAAGGAAGAAAAATCAGGGAAAGGGGAGAGGGAAGAAAGGGAAAAGCCGAGTTTTTGCGTTGCGTATCTCTTCGGTTTGGATTTTACCGCTGGCGCTTGTGGCGGGAATAAGTATCATAGTTTTGCCAGCTTGGCACGTTCAAACATCTTTATTTCAAGTTACTTTGCTGGCGACATCTGGCGATCCAGTTTTAGTAATTCAAGATCGGGGAAAAGTGGCGCTAATTAATAGCGGTGATGAAAATACCGTAAGGTTTACAGTGTTGCCTTTTTTGCAGCAGCAAGGAGTTAATTCTGTGAATTTTGCGATCGCCACTCACGGTCATTTAGGTTTGAGCAGTGGTTGGGGAAAATTACTAGAACGCTTGCCAATTAAAACATTTTATGATAATAATGCTCCGAAACAAATTCACCGTGGCAACAATCAGGAATTTATCACGGCTGTGCAATCTCGCCAAGGCGTTTACATTCCTTTAGAAACTAACAGCAAAATTGATCTGGGTTCGACGCGGTTGCAGTTCGTGGATGCGGAGATTCCGGTGGTAGAATTGCTGGTGGGCGATCGAACTTGGTTGCTCGTCGGTGAAATGACACCGGAAGCGCAAAAACAATTGGCAGCAACGGGAACCTTGAAGCCGGCTCAAGTGCTGTGGTGGTCAGGAAAAGCCCTGACGGCTGAGTTATTGGGCGCGGTTGGGCCACAAGTGGCGATCGCATTTGCTAACGAAATCGACCCAGAAACCGCAGCCCAACTGCGCCAAAGCAAAACCCAAATATTCTGGACAGGGCGCGACGGAGCCCTTCAGTGGACTCCAGCAGACGGATTTAAGACCACTCTGGAATCAGAAGAAAATCAAACTTCTTTTCTTTAAAGATTTACAATGTGGCGCACTGTGCGGTAAAATACTTTTAGCTCCCATCTAAGCCTCAATTGGAGAGGTGGCAGAGCGGTTGAATGCGGTAGTCTCGAAAACTACTTTAGGGCGACCTAACGTGGGTTCAAATCCCACCCTCTCCGTTTAAAAATCTATTTTTAGGGGATTTTAAAACCCGGTTTCTTAAAGAAACCGGGTTTTTTAGCTGGTACAACAACTTAAAAAATAGAACACCCAGAGCCCCGACTTTTTTTAAGTGCTGCGGGGCTACAAAGCGAAAAAGTTGACGATCAACCTATAATGAGAATTGTTATCATTCGCAAATCAGCAGTTCTCATGCAAGCGAACTCAGAAACCACGCCGCCCCAAATTGATTTAGCTTTAATCGGCGCTGGGCCCCACGCCCTGACGCTGCTATCACACATATTGAAAAAACGCAACAGCCTCCGGGATAAACTTTTAGCATTCGATCCGAGCGGCGAATGGCTGACCCAGTGGCGGAGGCAATTTGCAGCATTAGAAATTGAGCATTTGCGATCGCCCGCAGTGCACCACCCAGATCCCAACCCTTACGAATTGCGGAGGTTTGCCGAAAATCGCTCCTCGGAATTGTTCCCCCCCTACGACTTACCCGGAAGTCGGTTATTTGAGGAATTTTGTGCTGATACAGTTAAAAAGTGGGAATTGCGCGATCGAGTTATCAAAGCAAAAGTTACCCGCATTCAGCCCAAATCCGGCCGTTTCCGCCTGTGGTTTGAAGACGGAAAAAGTGCGATCGCCCGCCGAGTAATTGTCGCCGCCGGAAGTGGAAAACCGCATTTACCAGCGTGGGCAAATCAAATTCAAACACAGCATCCCGCCGAAAGAATTCGCCACTCCCATCAAGTAGATTTGCCAAGTTTGCACTTACAAGGAGAACAAATATTAATTGTCGGCGGCGGACTAACCAGCGGACATTTAGCAGTAGGAGCAATTGCCAGAGGAGCAAAAGTTTTGTTAATGACGAGGCGCTATTTCCAAGAAAAACTATTTGATGCCGAACCAGGTTGGTTGGGGCCAAAATACCTGAAAGGATTCGAGGCCGAACCGGATTGTCAGAAGCGTTGGGAAATTATTCAACAAGCTCGCAACGGCGGCTCGATGACACCTGAAATTATGACACAGTTGCGCCGGCTTTCCCACAGCGAACAACTGACATTTCACGAACAGTGCGAAGTTGTTGGTGTTCGGTGGGAAAATAACAGATGGACTGTTGATTGTAGCGGTGGAGAGACGTTATTTGCCGATCGAATTTGGCTAGCAACTGGCACTAAACTAGAAATTGCAGCCGAACCTTTGTTCCAAGAAATGCTAGAAACGCATCCCATTGAAATAGTTAAAGGTTTGCCAGTTTTAGACAAACACCTGCGCTGGCCCGGATGCGAATTATTTTTGACCGGTGGTTTAGCAGCGCTGCAAGTGGGCCCTGTCGCCAGAAACCTTTCAGGGGCGAGAATGGCCTGCGATCGCATTGTACCGGCGATCGTCAAATCCAGCATTGCACTCTCGCCAGCAATAATTAGAATGACTGACGACTATTGCAACTTAACCGCAGCCCGCTGAATCGGCAGAACTTCATCTAGAGTCAATTCGCGATCGGCTGTCAGGTGGCTAGAACAGCAAATCGTGCTGAAATAGAGAGGACGACCCACAACTTGAGAAAAATGCTGTTCTAAAAGCAACCGAGAAGTAATATCGCCCAACAGTTCAGAAATATCTTTTGTCAACTGTTCAGTATCATCGCGGTGAGTAATTCTGAACCCAAAAGGCGTTTTGCCGTTAGCGCAGCCCTCGGAGAGGATCGACTTTTTAATTTCCGCATCAAACTCATCATCTTTCCCGGCAACAAAAGCCAAAGACTGATGTGTCAAAAATTGCCAAGCTTCAGGAAAAATCTCGCGAATCTTTTCCAGGGGATTTCCGGTTTCGTAAACCAAAGTAGCTGTTTTGCAATCCATGAATCAAACCTAGGATATTATGAGCGTATCTAGACTTTGTTTCAAGTTTTGACATTGATTATCATATTCATAGTTAACCACTAAATCAATAGCTTTGAATAGAAATATACTTCCCAATGCCCGATGCCCTGTTTGGCCAATGCCCAATGCCTGATGCCTGATGCCCTATGCCCTATGCCCAAAACTATCTTTTCCAATACCTGCGCCAGTGAAACAAATTCTCCCAGAAATTCTGCATAAAAGTATTGCTCCCCAAGCGCTGCGACTCCCAAACAGCAGCAGTTTGACCGTTAATTGCCGAAAAACTCGACCAAATATAAGGAAGTTGGGCGATCGCCTCAACCTTCATCCCGTGACGCATAGCCAAAGCGATCGCGTGAATCAACTCAGCAGCTTGCGGCCCTACAATACTCGCTCCCAACAACTCACCGTTGCGACGCCCGACAATCTTACAAAAACCAGTTGTATCCCCTGACATTTGAGCTCTTTCAACATTCTTGAAATATTCCCGACAAACAATGAGATCGTCTCCAAAACGGCGCCTTGCTTGCGCTTCAGTCAAGCCAACCCTCGCCAACTGCGGATCAGAAAAAATCGCCCAAGGAATCCCGCGATAATCTATTTGAAACAGCGGCAAAAACAAAGCATTTTTCACAGCAACCGCAGCTTCGTAATTAGCGATGTGAAGGAACGGATAACCCCCAGCAACATCGCCAATCGCATAAATGCGATGATTTGTTGTTTGCAGCTTTTCATTTAAAATCACCCCGCGATCGCTGAATTTAACCTTAGCCGCTTCGAGATTTAACGATGAAAAATTGTGTCCTCTACCGGCGGCAAGAAAAATTTCCTCAGCTTCGATCGCCCTTGGCCCAGCTTGAATCCACTTTTTACCCTCAATCACCCTAGCTTGAGTTACCTCAGTAGCAGTCAGAATCCGCACTCCTTCAGCTTCCATTCCAGCTTGCACCAAACCAGCAGCCTCCCGGTCTTCTTTAGGCAAAATGTGCGAACTTTTCACCACCAAAGTAACAGCAACCCCCAGCCGAGCAAAAGTCTGAGCCACTTCGACACCGCTGGGATCGGCGCCGATTACAGCCAAACTTTTAGGCAACTGTGGAAGTTTTGCTAATTCCCCGACAGTTTCCGAAGTAAAAAAGCCAGCAGACGAAAGTCCTTCAATATTGGGAATCGCCGGCCGAGTTGGACAAGCTAGCAAATAACAGAGCGATCGCAATTTTCGCCCGCCGACAACAAAAGCCAAATCCGGTTTCGCCACAAACTCGCCACTGCCAAAAATAACATCCACCCCGCGAGCGCCCAAAACGCTGAGATCGTCAATTTCTGACAAATTAGAAACAACACCGTCAGCCCACTGATTAACCCCGTTAAATTGCAATGAGATCGGCATTTCCGAATTAGCCAGATCTCGGCGAAGTCCGAACTGTGGGCGGCTAATCTGGTGGGCAAAACGAGCAGCCTCCCTCAAAGTTTGGCTGTATCTCAAACCAAGGTCGATCGACTCTTTCCCCCCAGTCGGTAAATCTTGCGAATTACTTAACGGTTCCACCAAAGCAACGCGAGCCGGGAAATTAGTTGCAGTCAAAGCAGCATAACGTCCGGCCGGAGTTCCACCAATAATCACTAAATCATAGTCAAGCATAAATAAAGAAGTCAGTTGGCAGTTGGCAGTTGTTAGTTGGCAGTTGTTAGTTGTTAGTTGGCAGTTGTTAGTTGGCAGTTGTTATTTGTTAGTTGGCAGTTGTTAGTTGGCAGTTGTCAGTTGGCAGTTGTTATTTGTTAGTTGGCAGTTGTTATTTGTTATTTGTTATTTGTTATTTGTTATATCAAATCCGGCCGCATCGGAATTATGAGTGTGCGAGCGTCTCGCTCGCACGCTATATCATCCAAATATATTATTCCGATGCAATCGTAAATGGTATTATTTGTTATTTGTTGTCAACAGTCAACAGTCAACAGTCAACTGACAACAGTCAACTGACAACAGTCAACTGACAACAGTCAACTGACAACAGTCAACTGCCAACTGCCAACAGTCAACTGACAACAGTCAACTGACAACAGTCAACTGACTAATCACATCCGTAAGTCCAGCAATCAGCCGCAGATTGTCCGCCCTGGAGCGCACAGCCACCCGAAAAAACCGATCGCCCAACTCAGGAAAACTCAAACAATCCCGAATCAAAATCCGGTGTCGTTCCAACAGACTTTTTTGAATCGAAGAAACCGACATAGACGACTCAACCAACAAGAAATTAGCCGCCCCTGCAAAAGGTTGCAAACCCGGTAAATTAGCCAAACCCTCAAATAGCTCAAAGCGAGCAAGAGGCAGCCAATCCCAGGTTTGCAGCTCAAAAGCAGCATCTCGAACCACAGCAGCAGCAGCAGCAGCAGCCAAAGCATTCACAGGCCAAGGATCGCGCTGCTGCTGCCAGCGGCGCAGAATATCGGGATGGGCGATCGCGCAGCCCAACCGCAGTCCCGGCAGAGAATAGAATTTAGTGAGCGATCGTAAAATCACCAAATTCGGAAACTCCTCAACAGCATCGATCAAAGTTTCCTGCTCAGAAGGCGGTAGAAAGTCCATAAAGGCCTCATCCACCACCACCATACCGAACTGCTTCAGATAAGGCAAAATCGCCTCCCTAGCAAACAGCAAACCCGTAGGATTGTGCGGGTTGTTCAGGAGCAAACCTCGTCGAGAGGGGGCATCGAGAGCAAGAGGCACCGGGAGACGGAAAGAAGGGGAGACAAGGGAACGGTTAGAAACCGACAAATCATCCGTTACTAACTCGTTTCCTGCCCCAGCGCCCAACGATTTCAGATCCAACTGAGATGTTGCACCATGCTCAATTACTTGTTTAGGGACAGGCAAGATGCCTGTTCCACAAGAAAATTCATCTCTTGTGGAATGGGCATCTTGCCCGTTTTTGAAAATGGTGCAAGATTGAAGATCCAAAGGACATTTGATCACCTTCGCCCCGAAAGCCGAAAGAGCCCGCGAGTAATCGCCAAAAGCCGGAGTCACCAAATAAGTCGCCTCCAGCTTCGACAAATCCCAAGCCGCCCAAGTCAACAATTCCGCCGAACCATTCCCCGGCAAAATCCAATCCCGGTCAACATTCAAAGCCTCACCTAAAGCAGTCCTGAGCTCTCCATAATCCGGATCAGGGTAAGCCGTCAGACTGCTCAAGTGTGATTGAATCGCAGCCAGGGCAGACTCAGGAGGGCCCAAAGGACTGATACTGGCAGAAAAATCGAGAATAGCAGAGGCAGGGCAGCCTGCCAGTGCGGCTGCCCAAGCTAAATTCCCACCGTGTACAGGTCTAATCAAGACTCAGTTCGCCAGCTATTCTGCGTTTTTCGGCGGTGCAACTCTGTCCTTAAACAACTTCCCTGCGGAAAATGCAGGAACTCGGGTTGCTGGGATTTCCATCTTGTCGCCAGTTTTGGGATTGCGACCCTCGCGGGCCTTGCGTTCCCGCGACTCAAACGAGCCAAAACCGACCAGCGTCACTTTGTCGCCATTGGAGACAGCTTCCATGATTGCTTCAAGGGCCGCACTCAAAACAGCATCTGCCTGTTTTTTCGTCACGGTAGCCTTTTCCGCGACTGCATCAACCAATTCACCTTTGTTCATTGCCAACTCCTTCTGGATTTGCAAAATTACGTTAAACAGAGTTAGTTCAACTATTAGCTGTGAGTTATCAACTGGATTGAGGTGTGCCTTGGGAGGTTTGGGTGGTTCCCGATTGCTCCCGTCCGCTTCCCCGAATCACAACTCCTGCTGAATACCAATTACCCTAGGGTAATTGGTCAGAAAAGGAATTTTTGTTTCTAACTGCTGAAAACCCCACAGCATCTAATTTTCACTGCATTATTCTAAAGTCTTGCCGACCGTTATGGATCGGTGGAACCTTTAATTTATATGGAACTTGCTAATTTTTGTAATTAATCCCAAAATTTAAGTAAAAAAATACCACCTTGGAGAGAAGATTTCTCGCCTCGGTGGATTTGAAAGCATAAAAAAGGAGAAATAGAAGGAATAAAATGTAATTTGTCAAGGGCTAAAGGAAAAGTTTTTTCCTTCTTCCTTGTTTCTTTCCCCTCTTTCTTTACCCCGTGGGGCAGGGCTGTTTCCTTCTCCCGAAACCCGCCAGGGACTGAAGTCCCTGTCTCATAGCTGAAGTCGTCTGAAGACGACTGAAAGAGTGATTTATAGTCTTTTTGCAGAGGACTAATGAGTTCTTTAGTCCTCTTTTAGAGGACTAAAGCTGTGAGGCAGGGGTTTCAACCCCTGTCGGACTGTCGGACTGTCGGACTGTCGGACTGTCGGACTTTGGGACTCAGGGGAAAGAGCGTGGAAAGTTGACAGCAAGGCATTTTTCCTTCGTTCCTACTGTCTCGGCTGGACGGGCTGACTGCGCTGCAACAGTTGGCGGGCGTCGGGACTGATGTTGTTTTGGTAGCCAAAGTTCGATCGATCGCTATCATCCAAAATCTGCGGAGTCAGCAATACAATCAACTCCGCCCGCTGGTTGGTCTTATTGGTTCTCCTGAACAGCGAACCGATAATCGGCAAATCTCCCAAAATCGGAATCTTGTTCGCTGTAGTCCGTTCTTCGTCTCGGATAATCCCCGAAACAATCAAAGTCTGACCGTCCCGCAGGCGAATTAGCCCGGATTGCAACGATCGCTCGCCCAGCAGAGCGATAGTATTAACGTTCCCGCCAGTCGAAAGGTCTTGAGTCCTGCCGGGTGTCCTGATAATCGGGTTCACCCGCAGAGACACAAAGCCATTATCGTCAATCCGGTCAATCGCCACCCCTAACTGCAAACCCGCCCTGTCTTTGACGGCCGTCGTTGTTGTGGTACTTGTATTTCCGGTGCTCTGCGTTTGCTGTGTGATGTTAGTAATCACCTCATCAGTAATATTCACATTCGCCGTTTCCCCTTCTTGAACCACTAGAGTCGGATCGGTCAGGATTTTGCCATTGTTGCTCTCAATAGTTGCCCGCAACGCCGACAGGAACCTCCTGGGATATTGGAACAGCGGGAACAAGGCGAAGTCTGCACTTCCCGAAGCGGTTGCCGATCCAGGCTCGTAAGTCTCAATTCCAACTCGCGTGGGGTTATTAGTAACTGGGGCGATCGGCTGGAGGAACGCACCTTTGCCGGGACCTAGGAGACCTTGACCTGTAAGTGGCACGATACGCCGGCCGTTCGCATCGTAGAAAACGTCCGGGGTTCCTAGGGGGTTGTCGGTGATCGGTCGAGCGAGGATCCCGTCTCGGGCTGCACCCTCACTGGGCGGATTGATGCCGCCAAAATTGAGACTTGCCACCCCATCGTCATTGACAAAGAAATTGTTATTAATTCCGAAAGAGAAACTGCTATTAGTTTCGTTATTTCCCAACAAGTTGATATCGATCACCTTGACGTTGACAGCGACTTGACGGCGGCGCAAATCTAGCTGAGTCAAGAAAGCTACGGCAATATCCACTTTGCGCGGATCTCCCACCAAAGTGATGGAATTTAGCCGAGAATCCGCCAGCACCGACAGTCCCCTCAGCAACAGCGGCCCGTTGCCGTCCTTAGCGCCGATCGCCTTAATGTCGGGTTCCCTAATTTCCACATCCCGCGCCGCATTTCCCTGGCCCACGCTTTGAATCGTCACCCGAGTAATCGGCAGTTGAGTTTCCGCCCCTTGAGCGCTCAAAAAGTTAGCCGCATCCGTAGAGCGAACTTGATTGAGCCGCAAAGTCCGAATGATAATATTGCGCGAGTCGATCGGCAAGCTAGTCCCTACAAAAATCGTCCGCCCCTGGCGGTTAGCTTGTAATCCGCTGAGCCGCAGCACGTAATTAAAGACATCTTGCACCGACTCGTTTTCGATGTCCAAGGAAATCTTTGGCCCTTCATCCGAGCCGGAAGCTCCTGGCTGACCAGGCACTGCGGGCTGGCCCGGTTGAGCAGGGGCCCCGCCGCCTGTAAAAGCAATGTTCAAGCCAGCAGCGCGGGCCAGCAGAGCCAAAACGTCCCGGACTGGGGCATCCCGCAGCACCAAGCGGGGGATGCGTTCTCCCGAACTCAGTTCAATATTTCCCGCGCCGGGGGCGATGTTAGACACTGCGATATCTCCCAAGGGCGGAGCAACTGCCCGCGGTTGGAAAGGCGCAGCTTGATTGCTTTGGGATTGTATTTCGCTGGGGAGGGGCGGGCGATCGTTCCTGGTAACAGTAACTTCTGGATTTGGCAGCATCACGCCTGGGGCTTGCGAGGTGCGGACTTGGGGAGCCGGCCGGGGAGCTGTTTGGCTCAGTGGCAGTCCCGGAGGCGGCGGGGGTACAGTTTGGGCAGACTGTGCTGTGCCGCCAACTCCGGCAACGCTGAGAACGATGCTTTGGCCTTGTCCCGGCACAATTTGTCCGTTGGGAACTCCGTTGGTGCCGGCTACCACAACGCGGATGCTGTTAGCTTCTACCTGGCTGATTTCTACTGAAGAAATTCCCGGAGCGGGGTTATCTTGACGGAAGCTGTTGCCTTGTGGCAAGCGGAGCTGGGTGTTGATAATTGTGGCTTGATAAGTATTGCCGTTATTGATGGCGAAAACTTGCGGGCGATCGCCCTTTTCAGTAGCTAGGACAATATTTACCCCATTATTGGCTTGACTTACTTGCACTCCTGTGACTTGAGTCGGCGCCGCCCAGACGGGGGCTTGCGCTACGAGAACTCCGGCCATGCTGCCCAAGAGTCCTCCACTTAACCGTAGATGCTGTTTCACGTTCTCTCCTCTACTACACTTTGTTATTTGTTGTTCGCAGTCTTTTGTCGCTAGCTGCTAAACTGACTGAAAGATTCAAGGGTTCGAGCCTTTTGGAAGGGAGAAGTTATCCCCTTTTCGATTTTCGATTAAAGAATTGGGAATAACTGATGACATAAGGGTTAGAAGCTATCCTACAGTTCCATTTTTGGGGAAACTGGTATTAGAAGAAATTAGGTTTTAGAGCAAATTTTTGATTGCCATATAAAAAATGTTTGTGTGGCATTCATATTTTTTTTACTTCTACCTTCAATCTTCCAAATTCAACTTTCTGCCTTCTCCTTTCTTGTGAAATAGCGAGTTGGGAACAATAGCTAATATCCGCCAAACTACCGCTACTTAGCACCAGGACTCGGAGCTGGAGTTGGCGGTTTTTCTTCTTGCTTTAACGGCAGCAGGGCGTGCAAGTCAAAAGCAGTTTTAATTTTAGTTGGCGGCTGCTCCACAGGAACTATTTTCCCTTTCAAAAAGTCAACTTCAATTGGCTGATTTGATGCTAGCAATTCAGATTTCAAATTCCTCACTACCAACAGCGACTGCATCAACTCCAAGTTACGCATAAAATTGCGGGTTTGAGCGAAAGTGCCTTCAAACTCTACCTTAAATTTTTTGCGTCTGAGCTTGCCAGCTAGGGACGGCCCGAAGGAGGTATCGGCCAGAATATCAGGGTCTGGAGCTCCTGGCGCGGCGGTTGCTGCTGCTGGGGGCATATCCGGCTCAAATTTGGTAATTTTAGCCTTGAGGTCATCTCCTTGCACCCCGGCGTTGATTCTATTAACCAGTTGGGTCATGTCAAGCAAAATCGTGTTGGCGCTGGCGTCACTGGCAAACATTGCCGTCACTTGGGCCCGGCGCTGTTTTGCTTCTTCTTGCTTGGCTTCTGCTTCTGCCTTTTTTTGAATTAGAGATTTCAATTGCAGTTTCGTTTGCTCTTTTTCGGCAATTTTTTGCTGACTCTCGCTGCGTGTTTGGAATTCTGGCTGTACGAACTGGTAGCCGAGGCCGCCGGCAATGACGAGGCCGACAACCGCGATGCCGATTGCTTGGACTTGGGGTGTCAGCTTAATGCCGAATATTTCCTGAGTCCCTGTCTCTTCTGCTTGTCCGCTAGGACTATACTCATTTGCGAATGTCATTGTTTTTTCACCTCTGGTTTTTGTGTTTCTAGCACTCCTTTTTCTTGAAGTGTTTCTATCCGTATTGCTAGCCCGTCTGCCTGCTTGCTGCGGAGTTCGGGGAGCAACTCGGAGGCTCCCGTCGGGCTGAGCGTCGTTTCAATTTTATATTCCACCACCGGTCGCAGTTTGGGAAGTTCTGGTGGTGCTGCGTTTTGGTTACGCACTTGTAATTGTGCAGGGTTGTTTTTTAATGTGGCCGCTATCAGTTTGGTATCGGTGTTAAGGAAGAAAGGGGAGCGCTGGACTAGCAACATAAAGTCGTTAACTTGAGCAAAGGTACTGGCTATCCCTGAAATTTGTATTTTTGCTGCCTGCTGCGGGACGACAGGGGGGGGAGCTGCTGCCGGGGCGGGGCTGGCTGGAGACGGACTCGCCCCTGGGGACGGGCTGGCTGCGGGGGTGGCTACGGGGGGTGGGGGTGCTGCTGCAACGGGGGAGGGACTCGGGTCGATTTGCTCGATTTTGCCAATTTGCACTCCCGCTGGAGTACGGGCACTGAGGTCTTGCAGCATCGCCGACCAAGGTTTAATTTGCTCGAATACTCCGGCTAATGCTTTGTATTCGGCGGTAACTTGGTCGGTTTCGGCGTTGATGGCTTTGATTTCGTTAGCTTGAGTGTTTAACGTTGCCAGTTCTTGGTCGATGGTGGTTTGTTGTTCGGTCAACTTGTTATTTTCATTAGTCGCCCACCACCAGGTGCCCATGACTGCGGCGTTGATGCCGAAGGCAAACAGCGCCGCCCCAATTAGGGGCAGTTGGTCTTTGGCTCCGCCAGAACTTTTTCTAGCTGAGCTTTTGGCTGCTGCGACGGGTTTGTAGTCCGGACGGTCGTTGAGAAAATTAATATCTAGGCTGTACATGGCTTCACTCGTTTTTATAGCAGAAGGAAGAAGGCAGAAGGCACAAGGCAGAAGGCATAAAGCAGAAGGTACAAGGTACAAGGTACAAGGTAGAAGGTAGAAGGAAAAAGTGCTCTACCGCTTATGTTTGAGCAATTAAGAATGTCCTAACAGTCTTGGCTGTTGCTATAGATTTAAATTTGAAATTTGAGATTTTAGACAGAACCCAAGATTGTTGGTACAAGTGAAGGATTTATTTAGGGAAGAAAGAAACAACTTTTTGCCTTCTACTGAAGGAAGGGGCTGCTTCTACCTCAGATATATTCTACCTTTTACCTTCTACCTTCTACCTCCAATATTTTACCTTCTGCTTTCTGCCTTCTTCTTTTGGCAGGGGTTTTTACCTAAAATTCTCAAATCGGTTTTTCTCTCATCTAAAACTGTTAGTTCACATAACCTCCCTTAGTCCTAAACCTAGGGCGACTCCTAAACCTGCTCGCTGTTCTGGGGTAATTTCTTCGCTGATTTCGAGTCCTAGGGTTTCGATGGGATCGACTTGAGATGCGGGCAAGCTTAATCTTTGCATAAAAAATTCGTCTAGTTTGCCGATCGCAGCTCCCGGGCCTGCTAGCAGCAGTTGCGCTACTTCGAGTTCTTCGCTCTGGTTGAGGTAAAAGTCTACTGAGCGGCGCAGTTCGTCTGCTAGTTCTCCCAATACTTTAATCATTGCATTTGTGCCGGGATTGGCGTCTCCCGATGCGCCCATTGTATCTGTGACTGGCAGGGTCATGCCTTGCAGTTCGCTGGTGTCTCTGGTTGGCGGCAGGTTCATGGCTTGGTTGAGGGCGGTCTGGATTTGGTAGGTGCCGATCGGGATGGTACGGTTGAACTGAGGTATGCCGTCCACTACTATAGCTAACTCGGTACTGTCAAATTCTATGGCGGTGAGAACTGCTGCTTCTTGGGAGGAAAATTGTTGCAGTTGTTCTTTGAGGGTGCGGATTAAGGCAAAACTGGTTACTTCTAGTACGTCTATAATCAGTCCGGCTTCTTTGAAGGTTTCGATGTATGTGTCGGTAACTTCTCTGCGGGTTGCTACTAACACGACTTGCACTTTTTCTACGCCGTCGTCATCTACAAAAAGGCCTATTTTTTGATAGTCTACGTCGGCGTCTTCTCTGGGAAACGGCAAGTACAGTCCTGCTTCTGCGTTCATGTAATCCCGCAGTTCTTCTTCGTTGAGCTCGGCGGGAACAGGGATGAGGCGGATGACGGCTTCGCGGCCGGGAATGGCTGTGGCTACTCGCTTGGCTTTGATTTTGTTTTCTGCGAGGACGGCGCGTATGAGTTCTGCCATTCCCGGCGGATCGACTATTTGTCCTTCTTGTATATAGTCTTCTGGAACTTCTATTGAGGCTAGGATGCCTAATTTTAATGCCTGAGCTTTCTTTTCGAGCTGAATGATGTTGATGCGGTCTGGGGCTATTTCGATCCCGATTCCTGGCTGGCGTTGGGAAAGTAGACCTTTGAAAAAGTTAACCATGTGATTGGGTCGCCGATAATTGCTATTTTTTTCTTTTGTAGTTGGCCAGCCTGATTCAGCGCCCAGGCGTGTTGGAGGGTTGGTTTCCAACTGCCGCAAGAGTGCTGTAATCTCGGTATCCCGCCGTAGCTGCACAGCTCAGTCTGTGTTGCGCGATCGCTAGTTCCGATTTTATGCTATCCAATTTACTTGACAATAGCTATTCTGCTGCGAATGTCAATAAATTCCAGCTCGATCGACCGAAAAACTGCCGATTTTACACAAAAACCGACTCTCTCGATCGCGGTGCCCAGATACAAAACTCTGTTACTGACTTGATCGCGCTTGATTCGGGCGATTCCCTACCCTACCCTTCGGGAACCCCTGCGGGGAAGGGGATAGCTTCGCTTCACTTCACGCTTTTTTGTCTGACGGTTCCCATAACTCTCAAATTTTATTCTATGAAACGTAAATCTTGGCAACTGTTTGCTGTTTTTGGACTGGTGGGGCTGCTGCTGGCTGCGGTGGTGAGTTGCGGCAAGCCTGCTGTTAATTCCCAGGCAAATAATACGCAGGAAATCGAGTTCTGGACTATGCAGCTTCAACCTCAGTTTACTGAGTATTTCAACAAGACGATCGCCGGTTTTGAAGCGGAAAATCCGGGGGTGAAGGTGCGTTGGGTGGACGTTCCTTGGTCGGCTATGGAAAGCAAGATTTTGGGGGCGGTTTCGGCGAAAACTGCGCCGGATGTGGTGAACCTAAATCCCGATTTTGCTTCGCTGTTGGCGGGGCGCAATGCTTGGCTGGATTTGGATTCTCGAATTTCTGAGCAAGTTCGATCGACCTATCTGCCAAATATCTGGAAAGCTGGCGTACTCGACGGCAAGAGTTTTGGCATTCCTTGGTATCTCACGACTGGGGTGACAATTTACAATACGGAGTTGTTGAAGAAGGCTGGAATTGCTAAGCCTCCGGCTACTTATGCCGAGTTGGCAACTGTTGCCAAGCAGGTGAAGGAAAAGACTGGTAAGTTTGCTTTTTTTGTGACTTTTGTGCCGGAAGATTCGGCGGAAGTTTTGCAATCTTTCGTGCAGATGGGTGTGCCTTTGGTTGATGCTCAAGGCAAGGCGGCTTTTAATACTGATAAGGGCAAGGCTGTTTTTCAGTATTGGGTGGATTTGTACAAGGGCGGACTTTTGCCGCAGGATGTTTTGGTGCAGGGACATCGTAGGGCGATCGAGCTTTATCAAGCTGGGGAAACTACTTTGTTAGCTTCGGGGCCGCAGTTTTTAAAGGCGATCGCCGAGAATGCTCCGAATATTGGTGCTGTTTCGGCTGCTGCGCCTCAAATTACAGGGGAAACCGGCAAGAAGACTGTGGCGGTGATGAATTTGGTTGTGCCTCGCGACAGCAAGCGCCCGGATGATGCTGTCAAGTTTGCTTTGTACGTGACTAATTCTCAAAATCAGTTGGCTTTTGCTAAGGCTGCTAATGTTTTGCCTTCTACGGTTGAGGCTTTGCAAGACTCTTATTTTAAGAACGTTCCGACTGATGCTCCTGCAGCCGATCGAGCTCGGGTTGTTAGTGCTTCTGGGTTGAGTTCCGCCGAGCTATTGATTCCGCCTCTCAAGGATGTTAAGAAGTTGCAAAAGGCGATTTATGACAATTTGCAGGCGGCAATGTTGGAGGAAAAATCGGTGGAACAAGCTGTGAGTGATGCGGCTAAGGCTTGGGATCAAAGGTAGTTTTGAATTGAAGCTGGGGCGGGATTTTTTTTGAGCTCGCCCCTTGCTTTTTTCTGCCACTTGACGTATTATTAAATAATGGGAATCTGTGTCGCCATATATAGGCAAATATATAAGCTTTTAAGTTATTATCGAATGATGAAATTAGCGCCTCTTCACAAGGCGGAGTCGGAGGAGAACTCTGGATAAGTCAATTTCGACTATTTTAGAGGGAAATGTTTGTTGATAAGAACGATCGCTCATCCCAGGAACCGGGTTTATTTATCCCGTGCGATCGCCTTTCTCAATGCAGCTTGATTGATGATTTGTAGGAAGATAGCCGGAATTCCTCAAATATTCAGAAATTTGACTCGTGTTAAAATCAAAGCTCAGATCGGAATAGGAGAAAATTCTTATGCCAGCGATGACACTCAAAGATTTAAACCAAGTTCAAACCCTCTTTTCCGAAGCGGGTTTAGATTACCAAATTGAACTAGAAGACGGGATAATTTCAGTTATGGGACCATCAGACATCGTATCCAGTGAAATCAGTAGCCGTCTCATCGCCTTTCTTTTCGCTTGGATAAATCCCCGTCGCTTGGGGAGAGTCTTTGACTCCGCAGGCGGTTTCATTATGCCGGATACGAATGTCAAAGCGCCGGATGTTTCTTTTGTGCGCGCCGCCCGCTTGCGCCAAAGTCCGCGTTATTTTGGAGAACTTGTCCCGGATTTGGTGGTTGAGATTAAATCTCAGAGCGATCGCATTAAGCCTATAGAAGCCAAGGTTTTGAAGTTTATAGAACTGGGTGCGACCGTCGGAATTCTGATCGATCCTGATGAAGAAACAGTGACTATTTATCGCTCTACAGGTGAACCGACTGTTTTAGGAAATGGCGATATCTTAACAGTAGCAGAACTTTTTCCCGGTTGGGAATTGCCCGTTTCAGAATTGTGGCCTCCTATCTTTACGGAGGAAGAAACACAATTCTGATGCGTTTAAGCTTGGGATTGTTGTTGTTGCAGAAAATAGCCGACGAGATAAAGCGAACCGCAAAGGATTGTTAGGTTGTCACCTGTAACAGCAGCATCTAAAGCTGTTGTTAAGTCGGAGAAGGCTTGACAGAGAGTTAATTCGGGACAGATAATTTGAGCTAGGGCGGCTAATTCTGCGGGGGATGATGAGTTTTGATCGGGTACGGGAACTAGGTAAAGTCGATCGCCCTTTTTGAGTAATGCTTTCAAAATATCATCGCAGTCTTTAGTCGCAAGAATGCCGATTACCCAGTTAATCGGTGACGGGTGATTGTTCAGGCGATCGACATATTCACGCAGGGCGATCGCGGCGGCTGGGTTGTGCGCGCCGTCAATTAATATTTTGCGGTTTTTCCAAGTTGTCTGCTGGAGTCTTCCGGGCCATTGGGTTTTGGCGATACCGTTTTCGATGGCGGTTGGGGATATTTGCCATCCTTGGTTTTGGAGAGTTTGCAAAGTTGCGATCGCAATTGCTGAATTCATTAGTTGAATTTTTCCCAGCAGCGGCAATTGATATTTGATTTTATCCGCATTTTGATTTAACTGATATTCTGCGAATCCTTGTCCTAAATCTATTGCTGGTTTTACCCAAGTTGCCGGACAGTCTAATTCTTGAATGCGTTTTTCTACTACTATTCTAGCTGATTCTGGCAATTCTCCGAGCACGGCCGGACACTTTGATTTGAGAATTCCCGCTTTTTCCCCAGCAATATCTGCGACGGTGGGGCCGAGTATTTGCCAGTGTTCGAGACTGATAGAAGTAATGACGCTAGCGAGAGGTGTTTCGCAAACGTTAGTCGCGTCTAATCTACCTCCTAATCCAGTTTCTATGACTGCAATATCTGCTTTTTGTTCGGCGAAATACAGCCAAGCTGCTGCGGTGATTATTTCAAATTGAGTGGGAGTTTCGGTGTTGTTTTGAGTAGCGGCGACAACTCGTTTGAGACACTGTTGCAATTCTGTTGGGGAAATCGGTTTTTGGTTAATGCAAATTCTTTCTGTCCAATCGATTAGGTGCGGGGATGTGTAGCGTCCAACTCGATAGCCTGCTTCTGTTAGTACGGAAGAGAGATAAGCGCAAACGGAACCTTTGCCATTTGTGCCGGCAATGTGGATAATGGGTACTTGTTGGTGGGGGTTGTCTAGTTTTTCGAGAAGTTGGTGAATTCTTTCTAGGCCGAGATGGACGCCGAAATGTTGATAAGATTTGAGGATGGAGTTTGCATTCATCGAGGATCTCTGCTATGATTAGCTCTGGTTGAATTGGGCTCTCTATTTTTTATAGCCAATGACGAATATACTGGAAGCGATCGCTACAATTATTAATCACCCTATACCTGACTTACTCAGTTCTAAAGCATTCGAGTCTTTTGTCAAGGATGCTTTTGCCAATGCTATAAATGAACCGGAACCCAGCAAACCTGAAAAGTACGATGAAGTATTTTCTTGGATTCGTACCACTCAGAGTAATCCTCCAAATTTAATGATCAGAAATGGCGATGCCATAGAAGTCTATAAAATACAAAGTCCCAAGGGTTCGATTCAATTAAATAGTTCGTATCCCAAATCAAAATTATTTTCTGACAATCCACAAATTACATTAGTTTGTCGTGAGTGTGAAACATGGACAGAAAAGGATATTATTTATGCAATTGGAGTCATAAGTAAAGAACATCTGAAAACCCTATGGCTTATTTATGGTGATTGCTATGCTGCTAGCCAAGAATATTATGAAGGGATTAAAGATCAGATAGCCAGTGGAATTAATGCAATTGCCGATATCGAATTTAGTGAAACCGAAGAGTTAGGTAGAGTAAATAAAGTAGACCCGTTAAGTATAACATCCTTAAGAATTAGACCAATGTGGCTCATAAATAATCCTTCCACTGTTTTTGATTATGTAGATACAGGATATGACCCTAAGAAAAATTTTCAGATAATCGCCATAATGAAGGAAAGTAAATATTTGTCTTTTCCACTTGACAGCAGAACAAAGATCGAATCCATCTCAGTTCCCGGATTTAATATTAATACTCAGTCGATTAAATGTCCCGATAATCCTGGCAACCTCATACCTGCTAAAATTATTACTTACAAAATCTAACACTAAAGGCAAAGGCATTATGAATATCATATCTCTGTTTGCAGGATGTGGTGGGTTGGATTTGGGTTTTCGACAAGCGGGATTTAATATTGTTTGGGCGAATGAGTGCGATCGCACTATTTGGGATACCTACGAGTTCAACCATCCTGACACTATTTTAGATAAAAGAGATATCAGAAAAATCAATTCTGATGAAATTCCCGACTGTATTGGAATTATTGGCGGGCCTCCTTGTCAAAGTTGGAGTGCGGCGGGCGCGAAACGGGGAATTGACGACAGTCGGGGTCAACTATTCTGGGAGTATATCAGAATTGTGCGGGACAAGCAGCCTTTGTTTTTCTTGGCTGAGAATGTTAGAGGCATCTTAGCCCCCAGAAACAAGGATGCTTTCACTTATATATTATCGCAGTTTGAGGAAATTGGGTATCGGGTTTCGTTCAAGTTGCTGAATGCCAAAAATTTTGGTGTGCCGCAAGATAGGCAAAGGGTGATTGTTGTTGGCTATCGGCAGAATCTGGGTGTGGGTTTTGAGTTTCCCGAACCTGGAACCGATGTTTTGACGCTGGAAGATGCGATTTCTAATTTGCAGGCGATCGCCCCCATGCCAGTTAAGGCTAAATTAGATAATTATCACGATTCTGTCGCGAATCACGAATGTGCGGATTTGGGATTTTCGAGCATTTATATGTCACGCAATCGAGTTAGAAGTTGGTCAGAACCTTCTTTTACTATTCAGGCAAGCGGCAGACACGCACCTCTCCATCCTCAAGCTAGTAAAATGATTTTGGTTGGCAAAGACAAACGCATTTTTGACCCCACTTCGCCTCTGCCTTACCGTCGGCTTTCTGTGCGAGAGTGCGCGAGAGTTCAGACTTTCCCGGATGAGTTTATTTTTAAGTACAAGTATATTGCTGACGGATACAAAATGGTCGGCAATGCAGTACCTGTTAAGTTAGCTCGGGTACTAGCAAGCAAGATACATCAAAATCTTAAAGAAGATGAAAAACCGGGTTTTAGGAGAATAAAAAATCAAGCTGATTCTTCGACTCAGTTAAGTTTATTCGGTTCTGAATTGGAAATCACGCCTAAGACAAATAAAAAAGACTTTGCCCCAATAAATAATTAAAAATATCAGAATTATAGTTTGGGCAAGCATTCCAATGAAACTGAATGTCCACTCCAGTTAAATTTACTAGGATCTGAAGGGAAATTCACGTCTGACGTAAAAACTAAATTGGTGGAAAAAGCAAAATATTAGGGTGCGTTGACTCAGGCTATTTTGATATGTTATTTGAATTTTGTTAACTCGCCGAGGTTCTGCTGAATCGCATTTGTCCCGCGAATGTGAGACAAGGGAGAACCTCCGTACAAAAAGCTATTCAAACTAACTTGATAATTTTGCTGAACTGCTAAATCCAACCACAAATTGTTAATCGCATCTCCGGGCTTGTAGTCGGGAATGTTGTGCTGATAGTAAGGAAAACTGTCTATACAAGTATTGAAAAAGTTCTTGCGCCCGCAATGCTTTAAATACTGATATCGCGGTTTGAATTGTGTTTGATTTTCCAATACTGTATATATAGTATCTGCGAGAGATTCTGGGTCAAATTTGGCGTAAAGACCCGCACCTTCGGGGAAAACTGGCGAGTTTCCTCTGGCGTATTGGTTGAATTCTTCAAAACAAATTACTGGTACGTTGCAACTCATGGCTTCGGTAATTCCTCGGTTTTTTCCTTCGAGAAGGGAACCGAGGACGAATGCTTGGGCTCGCGAATAATATGTGGGGATTTCGCTGTAGTAGTCTACTCTTGGCACTAAGTTAATGTAGTCGGAGGGATTGCCTAAAATTGCCTCCACTTGTCGCCATTCTTTTAATGCGTACTCGTCGAGAGTTTTCAGGTTGCTAGCATCAAATTCGTGGCCGGTGACTACTGTTAATTTTATCGGTTTTTGCGGATATTTTTGGCGGTAAACTTTTAAGGCTTTGGCTATAATGGGCAAATTTTTTTCTTCGGAAATTCGGGCGACGGCTAGCAAGTCGATGTCTTTTGCGGGGACGTTGCGCGGGGAAATTAAGTATTCGTTGATGAAGTCGGTGTCTTGCAGTGGTATGATTGGTTTGTGAGCGCGATCGACATAAGTTTCGCGAAACCACTTATCTCGCTGCGGGTTTTTGTATAAACTCGAGTAGGCGTCAGCTATGGGTGCCCAGGAATAGGACGTTCCGGGGGAATAGGTGAAGGAGAAAAATACTGAGGAAAGTTGGGGAAATAGTTTGTTGATGAGTTCGACTGCTTCGCTGAAGTAAATTCCTTTGATGAAACGCCCTTCGTAAAACAGTGGGGGAAGCAAGACGTAGAAACTGACGGTATCGAAGCGGTGGGGTTGGTCTTCAAATATCTCCCAGCTAAAGGCGTCTAAGTCTGCATAAATTTCGGCGATTGGTTTGTTGATGTTGGGGTTGCGTAAATATGGTTTTTGTCGATCGTAGTTTCCGCGTACCATAGAATTTATTAGTGTGATTATTTAACTTTTTTTATTTAACCGCAGAGGCCGCAGAGGGCGCAGAGGAGAAGAGAAGAGAGATATTCACAATTCATCTAAGGGTTGTTCTAGTGATTCATTGTCGCCAATTGTGAGGGCGAGTTGGTAGATTTGGCGGCGGGGGAGGGATGTTTGTTGCGCTAGCTGGCGGCTGGCTTGGGAACGAGTTATGCCTTCTGCAATTAATGTTTGCAATTCTGCTTTGATGGCGTCTTCGGAAAATATTGGTGCGGCTGTTTGGATACCGGCTATTACGAGGGTAAATTCTCCCTGGGGTTCGCGATTGGTGTAAAGTTCTATCGCACTTTCGATACTACCACGCCAAAACTCTTCGTGCATTTTAGTTAATTCTCTCGCCAGCACAATCTGTCTGTCGCTTCCCAAACTATTTGCTAAATCTTGTAAAGTTTGTCGCAATCGGTGGGGAGATTCGTATAATATTATAGTGCGGGATTCTATTTGCAAAGCTTCTAAACTCTGTTGGCGTTCTTGACCTTTCACAGGTAAGAAACCTTCAAATACAAATCTCTCTGTGGGTAATCCTGATGCAGTTATGCCAACAATGCAGGCGGTCGGGCCGGGAATCGGAATAATGTTAATATTAGCATCGGCACAAGCTTTGACTAACTCGGAACCGGGGTCGGAAATTCCCGGCATTCCGGCATCGGTGACGAGGGCGATATCTTTGCCTAAATGCAGTTTGTCGATGAGTTCGGGAAGTCGCTGGTGTTGGTTGTGTTCGTGATAGCTGATTTGGGGGGTTTTGATTTGAAAATGGTGCAAAAGTTTGCCTGTATGGCGGGTGTCTTCGGCGGCGATGAAGTCTACTGTTTGCAAGATGCGGATGGCGCGAAAGGTCATGTCTTCGAGGTTGCCTATCGGGGTTCCTACGATGTAAAGTGTTCCTGTGGTGGGATTTGCTTGCATTTTTAGATTGGGATTTTTAACCGCAGATGAACGCGGATTAACGCAGATATGAAAACGGGATTATTTTTGGGATTGGCAACTTTAGATTTGGTTTATTTGGCCCGGAAGCCTCCGGGTGAAAATCAAAAAGTTGTTGCTTATGATTCTACCATTGCTGCGGGCGGGCCGGCGGCAAATGCTGCGGTCACTTTTAGCTATTTGGGGAATGCGGCGGTATTTGGTGGCGTTTTGGGCACTCACGCGATCGCCCAATTGATTCGTGCAGACTTAGCGGAGTATGATATTAGGATAATCGATTTGCAACCAGGGCGATCGCACTCTCCGCCAGTCTCTTCGATTATTGTAACTGAAGCAACGGGCGATCGATCGGTAATTTCCATCAATGCTACTAAATCACAAGTTGACAGTCAAACAATTAACGAGGATATTTTAACATCAGTTAGTATTGTACTGCTTGACGGACATCAAATCGCAGCCAGCAAAGAAATTGCTCAACTTGCCAAGTCAAAAAACATTCCCCTTGTCCTAGACGGTGGCAGTTGGAAACCCGGATTAGAGGAAATATTACCTTTTATTGAATGGGCTGTATGTTCGGATAACTTTCATCCGCCCAACTGCTACAATTCAGAACAAGTCTTTGCATACCTGTCAGCAGCCGGAATTTCCCATATTGCCATCACTCGCGGCGAAAAATCCATTTTATACCTCAGCAATGGCAGTTACGGTACTATAGAACTACCTCAAATTCAAGTCACAGACACTTTAGGCGCTGGCGACATCTTTCACGGGGCTTTCTGTCACTACATTTTGGAAAATAACTTTACCGATACTCTTACCGCAGCAGCTAAAATCGCGTCCCATTCCTGCCAAAATTTCGGAACCCGCGCCTGGATGAATAAGAGTTGATTTGAGAAAATTAACCAAAGTATCCGGTTAAAACCGCTCAAAGCTATAAAACTTGAACTGGCAACACTTGTTAAGTTAAAATCCTGACAGCAACCTCGACAAAATTTGTGAACTTCCCTCTTCTCTTCCTTCGCGCCCTTAGCGCCTTCGCGGTTCGTTAACAAAATTGCTATATTAGTCAAACCACCTCAAACCAAACCAAACAGTCCCAAAACAACATACCCGAATCATGTCTGACACCCAACCCCTAACTATCACCCTTCCCCCTTTGCGGATTACTCTAAGCGAGCAACAACACGTTAATCTAGAATGGCTGACACAAAACTTGCCCAATCTACTCGCAGCGCCAAGCAAACCAGAAGTCCCCGACAATATGAAACAGTGGGTGGCGGCTAACAAATTATTAAATCAACCCGACGCCGAAATCATTCAAGCCCTAATAAGTACGGGCATAGATGCGGAAACAGCCACCGCAGAAGTTATGGAAATATCATCTCATCCCTACTTCCAAGCAGGCAGTCAGTACGTCCAGTTATTGCAGAAATTAGAATCGCATCTCAGGATTAACAATCAATTAGCTGCATTGTCTTCCAAGTTTGGCACAATCGAACGCAAAAGCAGCCTTTCCAGAGAGTATTTTCTCGAAAATTACTACGCCAAAAATACTCCAGTAATTATTACCAATATCATGCACAACTGGAAAGCGTTGCAGTTGTGGACGCCGGAGTATTTACAGCAAAAATACGGCGATGCAGAGGTACAAATTCAAGCCAACCGGAATTCCGACCCGAATTACGAAATTAAGATAGAAAATCACAAAAAAATTGTTTTGTTCCGCAAATATGTAGAGATGGTGGTCAAGGGCGGGCCTAGCAATGACTACTACATGGTTGCTAACAACCAGACTTTGGAAAGAGAGGAATTTAAACCGCTATTTAACGACATTGAAATATTTCCAGAATACCTCAATCCCACGGATACAAAAGGCAGAGTTTTCTTTTGGTTCGGCCCGAAAGGCACGATTACACCGCTGCACCATGATCCAGTTAATTTAATTTTAGCGCAAGTGTCGGGCCGCAAACTAATTAAATTGATTTCTCCGCAACAAACACCTCTGCTTTATAATCACGTCGGAGTTTTCAGCAAGGTTGACGGCGAAAATCCAGATTATGACAAGTACCCGCTTTACAGAGATGCGAAAATTATTGAATTGATTTTGGAACCGGGAGAAGCTATCTTTATTCCTGTCGGTTGGTGGCATCATGTAAAATCATTAGAGGTTAGTATTTCGGTTTCGTTTACAAATTTTGTGTTTCCCAATTATTATGAATGGAAATATCCTCATATTAATTGGTCGTAGGATTGGGTTCTGTTCACCAAAAATATCCCAAAATCTGTAGATACTGTCTTGATATGTCAAGGGGTAGCGAGCAAATAAGTTGGATCGAAAGGCTTTTGGGACTTTAAAATCCCAAAAGCCAAATGCACCAGTTTTCTCATAAGCGCACCAATTAGCTGCATTTTGACGCCAGCCACGACTCAATAATCGTTCACTCATAGCTTTGAGTAAGGGGTTATGACGCATCGCCACCACGGCAGGCATATACAATGCCTTTGGCAGTCGGACATTTCCTGTACAAGACTCTCCGAGTTTTGCCACGCACAGAAGTTCCTGAACTACGCTCACAGGGAGTCAAACCTGCATCTCTCTGCCAGTTGACGAGCATTTTTGTAATCTTCAATCTGACCAACTTCAGCTAACA
>NZ_JAUBRH010000057.1:0-44246 GCF_036701775.1 Microcoleus sp. N9_A2
AATTAATTACGACATTGAAAGAGAAGAAAAAGCCGTCGTAGAACGACGGGGCTTCAGACCCCGCTTTTTGGTGAAATCTGTCTTATTTTGGAGTCAACTTTCAGGTCGCGAACATCAAGTCTATCAAAAAATTGATAAAATTTCACCCATCAAAGTCAGAGTTTGCGCGCAAGTCTTGTCAGCGATCGCTCAGAACCCAGGCTAATACCATTTTTCTAAAGATGTGGTACAGATGAAGTCTTAGCCCCCCCGAAGTCGCGGGGGGGTTGGGGGGGTAATATCTAGCGCTACTTTATGAAATTGGCATAAGATGTCTTGCCGAAAAAGGTTGACAGTTGTCCATAACTCTACTTTGTATTTTTTTTACCCACAAACTTTTGTTACTCATCAATAAAAGCTATTTCCAGGATTTCTGACATCTTGTGGAGTATCTGGTAAAGCCAGCGCCGCCTTTTTGAATCAACAATCTCAATCTATTTAGCGACGAGAATGTCAAAAATCATCCCCTAATTATGCCACGCCTATCAACTAAGGAATGAAAATTTGCTCGTTACCAGGCTCTGCCTGGTAATGCAGATCCGGAGGCTCTGCCTCCTTTGAGGAAAGCAACTTACAGGAGAGAAGACTGTAGGAGGTGTTTAAGTTATTAAGTTTTCGATCCTAAGCTCCTATTCTCTGAAGTGATGTCGTCAAACCAGCTTTCTCTCAATTATTTTTAATTGCTTACAATTAGATTGTAAAAAATATTATATAAAACATTCAAGTCTCCCTTAGAAAATTATTGCTTCATAATTCTGTCTCAAAAATATGTTAAGAAAAATGTAATTAAATGAATATTGCGCCAGATAGAGCCACAATATTAGATATTAAATCTAAGAAGCTTCAGGCTTAACAAAAGCAGTAGGAATACGTAGGTATGACTAATATCACAAATCTTTTTCTCGGATATCACATTAACCAGCAAATATACTCAGGAAATCGAACTCTAGTTTATCGTGGCTTTCGGTGTTCCAATGGGCAGCCAGTCGCGATCAAACTGCTGCGAAATGACTTTCCCCGCTTCAATGAACTCGTTCACTTCCGCAACCAGTACATCATTGCTAAAAACTTAGAGATTCCTGGCAGTGTTAAGGCATACAGTCTGGAGACTTACCATAACCACTATGCTCTGGTGATGGAAGACTTTGGGGGAATTTCCTTAAGTAGCTACCTCGCTAGTCTAGTAGAAGCTAGCAAGGAACCAGTAGAAGGCTTGCCCGTTAACGAATTTCTTCCGATTGCAATTCAAATTGCCAACGCCCTTGACGGACTTTATCGCCACCACGTCATCCATAAAGACCTCAAACCCGCCAACATTCTGATTAACCCCACCAGCAAAGAAGTCAAGCTGATTGACTTCAGCATCGCCTCACTGCTACCTCGCGAAACCCAAGAAATCAACAATCCCAATGTCCTCGAAGGCACTTTACCCTACATATCTCCAGAACAAACTGGGCGGATGAATCGGGGCATTGATTACCGCACAGATTTCTACTCGCTAGGAGTAACATTCTACGAATTACTAACAGGAAAGTTACCATTTCAAACAGACGATGCAATGGATTTGGTACACTGTCACCTTGCCAAGCAACCTATCCCAGCCTCAATCGTCAACCAGAACGTTCCATTGGTGCTGTCTGAGATTGTCAGCAAACTGATGGCGAAGAATGCTGAAGCTCGCTATCAAAGTGCGATCGGACTAAAGTACGATTTGGAAACTTGTTTATCTCAGTGGAAAGAGACAGGGGAGCTGACTAACTTTAGCATAGGGGAGCGAGATTTGTGCGATCACTTCATCATCCCCGAAAAATTATACGGTAGAGAGACCGAAGTATTCTCCCTGCTATCGGCCTTCGAGCGCGTCAGTCAAGGCAGCACCGAAATGATCCTCGTTGCCGGTTTCTCCGGCATTGGCAAAACCGCTGTCGTCAACGAAGTTCACAAACCAATTGTCAGACAGCGAGGCTACTTTATAAAAGGTAAATTCGACCAATTCCAACGCACCCTACCCTTTAGTGCATTTGTCCAAGCTTTTCGCGATTTAATGGGACAACTGCTATCGGAAACAGATGCTAAAGTTGAGCAGTGGAAGTTAGAAATTTTGGCAGCTTTGGCCGATAGCGCTCAGGTAATCGTTGAAGTCATTCCCGAACTAGAACGGATTATCGGACAGCAAGCGCCAGTCGCAGAACTTTCTGGCAGTGCCGGTCAAAATCGCTTTAATTTGTTGTTGGAAAAATTCATTCAATTATTCACAACAAAAGAACATCCTTTAGTGATTTTTTTGGACGATTTGCAATGGGCAGACTCAGCATCGTTAAAATTAATTCAACTGCTGATGAGCGCTACCGATAACTGCTATCTCTTATTAATAGGAGCTTATCGGGATAACGAAGTATTTCCAGCGCATCCATTGATGCTGACGTTAGCAGAGATTCAAAAAACCGCAGCCAAGGTGAATACTATTACCTTAGCTCCCCTCGATCGAGCCGACGTAAATAGTTTAGTGGCCGATACTCTAGTTTGTTCTACACCGTTAGCTCTGCCTTTGACAGAACTCGTTTATCAGAAAACCCTAGGCAATCCATTTTTTAGCACACAATTCCTCAAATCTTTGCATGAAGATGGGCTAATTGAATTTAATTTTGTAGCTCGGTATTGGCAGTGCGATATTGCTCTAGTGCGAACCTTGGCACTAACGGATGATGTAGTAGAATTCATGGCACTTCAGTTGCGAAAGTTGCCAACCAGGACACAGGAAATTTTAAAGTTAGCTGCTTGTATTGGCAATCAGTTCGATTTGGCGACGTTAGCAATTGTTGATGAAAATTCGCCAGTAGAAACCGCAACAGCTCTATGGAAGGCACTGCAAGAAGGATTGATTTTACCTGTTAGCGAGGTTTACAAGTTTTATCAAACAGATGGAAATAGCGAATTAGTAATCGGTAATGGCAAAAAATCTGACCAATTACCAATTACCCACGACCAATTACCCAAATACAAGTTTTTACACGATCGCGTCCAACAAGCTGCCTATTCTCTCATTCCTGAAGAGCAAAAGCGATCTACGCACTTAAAAATCGGTCAACTGCTGTTAAAGAATACGCAAGAAGTGGAACGAGAAGAAAGAATTTTTGATATTGTCAACCACTTGAATGTGGGAGTTGAACTAATTACCCAGGAGGCACAACGGGAGCAACTAGCACGGTTGAATCTGGTTGCTGGAAAAAAAGCAAAAGCTGCTACCGCTTATACTGCAGCGGTTGAATATTTCAATATTGGTAGGGAATTACTGACAGAAAATTGTTGGTACAATCAATACGAACTAACCTTGGCATTGTCTACAAAAGCAGCAGAAGTGGCATATCTCAGCGGTGATTTTGACCAGATGGACAAATTAGCATCAGTCGTGGAAAACTGCGCCAAAACGCTGCTGGACAAAGTAAAAGTGTACGAAGTCCAAATTCAAGCTTATATAGCTCAAAACAAGTTACTAGAAGCAGTTAATACAACGCTACAAGTCTTAAAGGTGTTGGGAGTCGAATTTCCTTCTCAAGTGAAGCCGTCAGATATTGAGCAGGCACTAGGGGCAACTGCATCAATTTTGAACGGGAAGCGAATTGAGGATTTAATTGACCTGCCTCAAATGAGTAATCCCTATAAACTAGCAGCCATAAGACTTTTATCAATTATCTTTGCTCCTGCATATATAGCAGCCCCAGCACTGGTGCCCTTGACGGTGTGCAAACAAGTAGATTTATCCGTTCAATATGGTAATGCTTCCGTGTCTCCCTTTGCTTATGCCAATTATGGTCTTCTACTTTGCGGAGTTGTAGGAGATATTGATTCAGGTTATCAGTTCGGTCAATTGGCTTTAACTCTAGTGTCAAAGTTAAATGCTCAAGAAATTAAAGCCAAGACACTCCTCATAGTAAATATATTTATCCGACCTTGGAAAGATCATCTGAGAGAAACCTTAGAACCTTTACTGTCAGTTTACTCTAGCGGACTGGAGACAGGTGATTTAGAGTTTGCTGGCTATGGTCTACTAATGTACTCGTGTTTCAGTTACTTGAGTGGTAAAGAACTGACTATCCTTGAAAGAGAAATGGCAACTTACAGAGATGCTGTTGATAAAATCAAGCAAGAAACACCGCTTCATTATATAGAAACCTATTGGCAGGCGACATTAAATATGCTCGGCAAAAGTGAAAGTTCCTACATTTTAAAGGGTGAAGCCTGCGACGAGCAAATTACGTTACCATTGCACCAGCAAGCAAACGACAGATTGGGTGTTGCTTACATATATTGGAACAAAGTTTTACTTAGTTACTGGTTTGAAAATTACTTAAAAGCGATGGAAAATATTGCTTTAGTAGAAAATTATTTAGACGCAGTGATAGGATTACCTGCTGTTCCTATCTTCCATTTATACGATTCTCTAGTGAGGTTAGCGGTGTATTTGGATACTCCACAGTCAGAGCAACAGGGTATTCTTGACAGAGTACAAGCTAATCAAGAAAAAATGCAGAAATGGGCGTATCATGCCCCAATGAATTATCTGCACAAATTCTATCTAGTGGAGGCAGAACGGCATCGGGTTTTAAACCAAAAAGTAGAGGCGATCGAAATGTATGACAAGGCGATCGCCCTCGCCCAAGAAAACGAGTACATCAACGAAGAAGCTCTAGCCCACGAACTCGCCGCCAAATTTTATTTGGAATGGGGGAAAGAAAAACTGGCAAAACCCTATTTAATTGATGCTTACTATGCCTACGCTCGTTGGGGAGCAAAAGCAAAGATTGATTATCTAGAACAGCGCTATCCCAAATTGCTTGCTCCGATCCTGCAACAGGAGCGAAGTCGCCAGTATCCAAGCGAAACAATTCATACCTCCAGCAATAGTGAATCATCCCTATCTAACACGAATAGAACACTTATCGGTACCACTAGCTGCAGTTCGGAATTAGTAGATTTGCCGACAGTTATCAAAGCTTCTCAAGCTTTATCTAGCGAAATTAAACTCGATCAATTGCTCACTACCCTGATGCAAGTGGTGGTGAAGAATGCCGGAGCACAAACCGGAGCATTAATTTTGAATGAAGAGGGAAACTGGAAGATAAATGTCCACTGCACAAATCGTCAAGACTGCCTTCTGCAATCTATTCCGGTTGAGGAGAGCGAAGTAATTCCTCTAACCCTAATCAACTACGTCAAACGTACAAAAGAAACCCTAGTTTTTGATAATGGTAGCACTCAACCAAGATTTGCATCTGACCCCTACATTATCCAACAGCAATCTAAGAGTATCCTCTGCACTCCCATCCTTTATCAAGGCAAGATGATGGGGATTTTGTATCTGGAAAATAATCTAGCAACAGGAGTATTCACGCGCGATCGCGTCGCCATCCTCAACATCCTCTGCTCCCAAGCTGCAATTTCCTTACAAAACGCCCAATTGTATCAACAATCTCAGGATTATGCCCAAAAACTAGAGTCCTCTATCCACAATCTTCAACAGATGCAACTGCAATTGGTGCAGGGTGAGAAGATGTCTGCTCTCGGAAATTTAGTCGCAGGGGTAGCCCACGAAATTAACAATCCCGTAGGCTTTATCGCTGGCAATTTGCAACCCGCTCAAGAATACGTGGGGGATTTATTCCACTTGATTGACTTGTATCAAGAAAAATTTCCCGATCCGGGAGTGGAAATTGAATCAGAAATTGAGGAGATGGACTTGGAGTATTTGCGAGAAGATTTGCCGAAATTGATTAGCTCAATGAATGAGGGAGTCGATCGCATTCGCAATATCAGTACGAGTTTGAGAACGTTTTCGAGGGCGGATAGCGATCGACCAGTTTCTTTCAATATTCACGACGGACTCGAAAGCACTCTGCTGATTCTCAAGCACCGTTTAAAAGCGAGCGAGTTTCGCCCTGCTATTGAAGTTGTGAAAGAGTATGGTAACTTGCCCCTAGTAAAATGCTTTCCCGGACAGTTGAACCAGGTATTTATGAATGTGCTGGCTAATGCCATTGACGCTCTGGAGGAGTCAAATAAGGGGCGCAGTTTTAGTGAAATTAAAGTCCTACCTAATCAAATCACGGTTCAAACTGCTCTGAGCGAAGATAAAAATCAGGTTTTGATTCGGATTAAGGATAATGGAGTGGGGATGTCGAAGGAAGTCAAGGAAAACATCTTTAACCATTTATTTACAACTAAGGCTGTGGGTCAAGGAACTGGATTGGGATTGTCGATCGCCAACCACATTGTTGTGGAAAAACATGGAGGTATATTACTCGTTAATTCCTCATTGGGGCAGGGTTCGGAGTTTGTGATTTCTATTCCGGTATGAGCAGTTCGTGCTAGAATTTAACGCAATTAGCGCCGTTTAGGTAAGAAGAAATATAGGGATATTCCGGGTTTCTAGATACCTATAGCAATCCTAAATGACTCGTAAACTTTTTACCCTGCCCCAACCCTCCCCTTGCTAAGGAGAGGGAGTAAGAAATTCACAAATGATTTACGATTGCTATATTCGTTTAGGATTGAAATTGTGAGTTGTAAGTCAATACGGTTCACTTAACATTATGCCCCGGAGATCCCCCTAAATCCCCCTTAAGAAGGGGGACTTTGAGGGGATTCTTGTTCCCCCCTTTTTAAGAGGTGTGCCTGGGAGATCGTCTTAAGTAAATTGTATTGAGTTATAAGTTGTGATATCAATTCCGGTTGCACTCTTTATGATGTTAACAGTCAACAGTCAACAGTCAACAGTCAACAGTCAACAGTCAACAGTGAATTTACTATTCCGATGAAGAGAGGATTTGATATGAAATGTAATTTGTCTTATTGGCGTTCAATATTGTCAGTCTCGATATTACCTGTACTGGGGATCGCCCAGTCTTTGCTTTGGAATCAACCCGGAAGAGCGCAAGAGGCTTCGAGTGGGAGAACTTCTAGTTTTTCCTCCAATCCATTACACAATTTATTGCCCTCTTCCTTGTTCCTGAATCGTGAATTAACGGAGGTCAATTTGGCTCAATCTGTACCGCCAGTTGCCAGAATTAAACAAGGTCGCCAAGTGTCTCTCAACGGCCGGATTCTGCCCTTAGCTTGGACTGTGCAGCCAACAAACAGCACTTCGGCAAATTTCCGAACTTGGATTGCTGATGTTGGCTTGATGCAGAGTGCGGGAGTGGATTTGCTCAACACCGCCGACAGTAATAAACAACCGGTGCAGTGGTTTTCGGTATCTTTCACCGATGCTAAAAGTTTGACAGCCAGGGCAACAGGCCCGTATCGTTACTTGGATGTTACAGATTTTGCTAAACTTGCAGGCTGGCAGATATCTGCAGAGGGCAATGTTCTAAAAATTACTTCTCCAACTGCGAATATTACCGGCATTCGGCAAGCAGCGAGAGAATGGGGCGATCGCACAGTGATCGAGATCGATCGCCCCGCCCCGTGGCAAGTCAACTTCGTCGATACGCCGAGCCCGTCCCCAACAACCCCACCGCGAGACACTCCCGACGACCCCACAAAGCCTGCTATCCCGCAGCAGACAGCGCCCCCAGCCCGAAACCTCCAAACACCAGACGACCCGACTAAACCGGCGCTCTCGCAGCCGCTAGCGCCCTCTGCGCCGATCGCCACTCAAGAATGGTCGATCGCGATCGATGCTAAGATCGATCGCACTTCGATCGATCGCGCTTTTGCAACCAGCCCACAAGTGCGATCGTTAAAAATCGAACCTGCGGGGAATCAAACCAAAGTCAAGGTACAAATTCCATTAGGTTGGCGGCCACAAGTTTTCAGTTTAGGAAATCCCAATAGATTAGTAATCGACATTCGCCCGGATTCCCTAGTAGAAAAAAACATTCTTTGGGCTCCGGGCGTGCGGTGGCGGCAGCAATATCAAAATTTAGGAACCGCTCGTTTTCCCGTAGTTGGGTTAGAAATTAATCCCCGCCAATCCGGTGTCAAAATTAGACCGCTTTTGAGCAATCCGCCGACAGATCAAGGTACTGCACCTCTATTGCAAACAGCAGAACTTTCGGGAACTGCGGCTGCAATTAATGCCGGATTTTTCAATCGCATCAATCGATTAGCTTTAGGCGCGATTCGGCGGGAAAATAAATGGCTTTCCGGGCCAATTTTGAATCGGGGGGCGATCGCTTGGAACGATCGGGGCGAATTTGCGATCGATCGTTTGACTTTGCAAGAAACTTTGATAACTCCTGCAAATCAACGTTTGTCTGTTTCACAGTTAAATAGTGCCTACGTGACATCAGGAATCTGCCGCTACAATCCCGATTGGGGAAAAACTTATATTCCGTTTTCCGATAATGAAATAGTTGTGACAGTTGCGGGCGATAAAGTTGTCAGCCAATCTCCCGGAGGCGCGCAGGGAACAGCAAATTTCCCGATTCCAGCAAACGGTTATGTTTTGGCTTGGCGTTCCAATTTTTCCCCTGCTTCTCAATTAACTGCTGGCACTTTATTGCGTTTGGAAACTAACACAATTCCGGCAGATTTTAACCGTTTTCCTTACATTCTAGGCGGCGGGCCGGTGTTGGTACAAAACAGTCGAGTTGTTTTGGATGCTAAGGCGGAAGGGTTTAGCGATGCCTATGTTCGACAGACGGCGATTCGGAGTGCGATCGGGCGAACTGCTGCGGGGAATTTGCTGATTGTAGCGGTGCACAATCGCGCGGGCGGGGCGGGCCCAAATTTTGCGGAACTGGCGCAGATATTGCAGCAAATGGGTGCTGTGGAGGCTTTAAATTTGGATGGGGGAAGTTCGACGAGTTTGTATTTGGGAGGGAGTTTGCTCGATCGCCCGCCGTCTACTGCTGCGAGAGTCCACAATGCGATCGGCATTTTCATTCAACCTTAGATTGATCTAATTGTCGGGGCGGGTTCACCCTAATCTATGTTGAGCGATAAGATTGCATAAGTCTTCGATCGATCTAGAAACCGCAGATGTCAGGCAGATAAACACAGATTAACGCAGATAATTGAAGGATCGGAAAGCTTGGGAATGCAAGATGTCTAATCTAAATAAGCCCGCCCCCCAACAATTCGCAATCTCCCTCAAATTTATTTGAAACCTCTGGTTATTACTAGATTTGTAGTCAGCACTAAACTAAAGTTCTTAAAGCTGAGGTAATAAAAAAATGAAGTCCTGACTACAAACAAATACGATCGCCAGATTGGATTTTTGCAGAGCATCGCTCGGCCAGACTCTAAATCAGCCTTGTTGCCGGGAACAGCACCTTAAAACTGATAGACTTGTAGCAAAAGCCGATCGCCCGAAGCAAGCTGCATCACAGGAATAGTCGAAATAACAGGAATCATAGACAACGAAACTTGAGGAATGGGGAATGGGGAATGGGGAATGGGGCATGGGGCATTGGTAACTGGTAACTGGTAACTGGTAATTGTTACTAATGACTAATGACTAATGACTAATGACTAATGACTTCATAGCCGATTTGCGGGCGTTGGTCTAAAATCAATACAGTCCTCTGCTGACTTGCTTTCAGCAAGATTTAAGCATACTTACCCTGCAACCTTATAATAATCCTTGTGCCAGACACTGCCCAGAACCGCCCAGAGCTGGATCTGAAGACCATATTTCCCTTCGAGCTAGATAACTTTCAGAGAGAGGCGATCGCCGCCCTCGATGCAGGTAAATCCGTTGTCGTGTGCGCTCCCACAGGCTCAGGGAAAACGTTAATCGGGGAATACGCCATCCATCAAGCACTCTCCAGGGGGCGGCGCGTCTTCTACACCACTCCCCTCAAAGCTCTCTCCAACCAAAAGCTGCGCGACTTCCGCAGTCAATTTGGAGACGACAACGTAGGTTTGCTGACGGGTGACATCTCCTTCAATCGAGATGCCCCGATTTTGGTGATGACTACCGAAATATTTCGGAATATGCTCTACGGTACGCCGATCGGAGCAGTCGGTACTTCCCTCACCGGAGTCGAAACCGTGGTGCTTGACGAGTGTCACTACATGAACGATCGCCAGCGCGGTACCGTCTGGGAAGAATCCATCATCTACTGTTCCGGCGAAATTCAACTGCTCGCCCTCTCAGCAACCGTTGCCAATAGCGGGCAACTCACAGACTGGATTAACAAAGTCCACGGGCCCACAGAGCTCGTCTACTCAGACTTTCGGCCAGTGCCGCTGCAATTTCACTTCGCCAATCAAAAAGGGATATTTCCCCTGCTAGACGAGACTGGCAAAAGAGCTAATCTGCGGTTAATCCCCAAAAAGAAGGGGCAAAAAGTAGAAAGAGGTAGCATCCCCACTCCGAGTTTGACCGAAGTTTTGTCCCGGTTGGACGATCGAGATATGCTACCAGCAATTTACTTCATCTTCAGCCGTCGCGGGTGCGACCAAGCAGTCGCAGAAGTCGGCAATTTCTCCCTGGTTAACGAAGCCGAAACAGCCGAACTCAAACGCATCATTGACGATTTTTTACAGCGAAACCCAGAAGCAGAACGCTTAGGTCAAAAAGAAGCACTTTTAAAAGGCATCGCAGCCCACCACGCAGGCATTTTACCCGCTTGGAAAGGCTTAGTAGAAGAACTCTTTGGCAGAGGTTTGATTAAAGTCGTATTTGCCACCGAAACCCTAGCAGCCGGGATTAATATGCCCGCCCGCACCACAGTCATTTCCACCTTGTCCAAGCGCACCGACAAGGGACACCGACTGCTAAACGCTTCAGAATTCCTGCAAATGGCCGGTCGGGCGGGTCGCCGGGGCATGGACAAGCTGGGGCACGTCGTCGCAGTTCAGACGCGCTTTGAAGGCGCAAAAGAAGCCTCCTATTTGGCCACTGCCAAAGCCGACCCCCTCGCCAGTCAATTTACACCCAGCTACGGCATGGTGCTGAATTTGCTGCAAACTCACACTATCGATCAAGCTCAAGAGTTGGTAGAGCGGAGTTTTGGTCAATACCTGTCAACCTTGTACTTGCAGCCGCAGCAATCAGAATTAGACCGATTGCAAACAGAATTGGCGGTGCTTGAAGAGTCCCTGGCGGCCGGAGGTAATGTCTCTACCATGGAAAAACACCTCGCCCATTACGAAAAATTGCAGGGAAGGCTCAAAGAAGATAAACGTTTGCTGAAAACTCTATTGCAGCAAGCTGAAGAAGCCAGATTTAAGGAGATGTCCGTAGCTGTGGCTTTTGCAGTGCTCGGAACGGTTCTGAGTCTCAAGGGCAAGCACGTTCCGACAGCAAAACGATCGCACACAACTCCCGTGCCCGCCGTATTAGTTGCCAAAATCGCAGGTTCCGGCCAAGCACCAAATTTGGTGTGCTTGGGCAAAGATAACCGCTGGTATATCGTCGCCATTAGCGATGTCGCTACCCTGCACGCCGAATTACCCCGCTTGAGCGTTGCAGATACCTTGAACCCGCCGTCGGAAATGCCCCTGAGACTCGGCCAGTGCCGCTTGGGAACTGAAGAAACTGCTTCAATTGCCAAATCGATCCCAGAATTGCCCGTACCGGAACCGAGCCCAGAGGCGATCGAGCAACAGCAAAAAATCGCAGCCGTAGAAGCTAAACTAGAAACTCACCCGGTTCTAGAATGGGGCAATCCCGGTACTTTGCTCAAACGCCAGCGCCGCCGGGAGGAATTCAAAAAAGAAATCCGCAAAAGCGAACAAGACTTAGAAAAGCAGCGAGCTCGCTACTGGGAGCAATTTCTCAACTTAATCGACATCTTGCTAAATTTTGGCTGTTTGGAAAGAGTAGTTTCGGCAAATGTAAACCGAGATGACTCCTCCGACAGGTTGGTACCCACAATCTTAGGCCAAGCTTGCGCCGCCATTCGCGGCGATAACGAACTGTGGCTGGGTTTGTCCCTGATGTCTGCCGAGTTTGACGAACTCGACCCCCACCACCTCGCTGCTGCTTGCGCGGCCTTAGTTACAGAAGTTTCCAGGCCCGACAGTTGGACTCACTACTCGCTGTCGCCAGAAGTTTTGGCACCTTTGGACAACCTGCAAAAAGGCTTGCGGCGCCGATTGTTTCAAGTGCAGTACCGCCACGAAGCTGCGATCCCAATTTGGCTGGAACGGGATTTAGTGACTTTGGTGGAACAGTGGGCTCTGGGTGTGGAATGGCTGGAACTGATTAGCCATACGAGTTTGGATGAAGGGGATGTGGTGCGGATTTTGCGCCGGACTTTGGATTTCTTGTCTCAGATTCCTCATGTTCCTCATGTTTCGGATTCTTTGCGGAGGAATGCTTTTCGGGCGATGCAGTTGATCGATCGATTCCCGGTGAATGAAGCTGCAACGCCAGAAAATAGTTGACTGTTGACTGTTGACTGTTGGCTGTTGGCTGTTGACATTTGGCTGTAAGCTGTGCGGCATCTAAATTGTATTTTTGGTTTTTCAACCCAAATGCACCCAGGTTTTAATCTAAAATTGTTTTCGGTTGCATCTCATATGTTGCACCATTCTCAATTAGCCTTTTAGGAACAGGCAAGATGCCTGTTCCACAAGAAAAATTATCTTTTGTGGAACGGGCATCTTGCCCGTTCTTGAGAATGGTGCAAGATGTGAGTTGCATCGGTATTGTTCAAATGTCCAAACAGTCAACAGTCAACAGTCAACAGTCAACAGTCAACAGCCAACAGTCAACACTCATGAGGAATACACCCAGATTTTAATCTAAAATCCAAAATCCAAAATCTAAAATCGATAGATCGCATATTTTCCTGATTCAGGTTGCAGAACAGGATAAAAAATTGTATGGTGCGGATCGATAGCTCGAAATTGTTATTGAAATTTTATATAGCGGTGTGGTGGATAATTATCGTGTCAATGCAACAAATTAAACAAATCGCTCGAATGAATGAAGCCTGCTCCCAGGTTCAAAAAATTCGCTTTTTCACTTTCTTACAAAAAGTATTAATTGGAACTCTAGCGAGTACATTACTCAATCTCTTCATCATATTTCCCTCTCCGAGTTTCGCAGAAGTAGTTCTGGGCGTTGTTCGCAGTTCCGAGAATTCTCCCGATTGGGTGAAGATTACCACGCGCCTCTGGGAAAGCGGCATTGCTTACAAACCAATCAATCTCGAAGAAATCAAAAATGTGGCGGATTTAGCAGGCGTAAACGTGCTGTTTTTGCCCAATATTGAAACTTTGACTCCGGCACAAATTAAAGTTTTAGAAGCTTGGGCCTCCCAGGGCGGCCGCTTGATTGCTTCGGGCCCAGTCGGCCGCAGTTCGCCGGCCTTGGTGCGCCAATCTTTACGATCGCTCCTAGGGGCCTATTGGGCTTTTCCGTTAACCCAGCCGGCGAGCCCGCAACCGCGCAACCGCTGTCGGGATCTGGCTTGCACTACTTCTAGCAGTTGGGTGCCACCAGAACAAAAAAATGCCTCAGTCCAAGGCGGTGTCTTGATTCCTGCTGATGCAAACAGTCAAACTATTGCTACTTGGAAAGATAGTTCCGGTTCCTCCGCAGCCATCGCCACGGATCGCGCTACCTATCTCGGCTGGCGCTGGGGTAGCGACGGTTCGGCAAATGTAGATAAGGCTTGGCTGCAAGCCTCGATCGCCCGCTGGGGAGGCACAATCGCTTCTGGGCCTGTAGTGCCGCCTACTGCTGCTGCGACCCCACTGCCAACTCCCCCCTCCAGAGTCACTAGCAATAGCCCTATTTCGCCGCGTAGTACCCCGCTGAGCCGACTTTCTCCATCTCCATCGCTTCCCGATTCAGTACCTGCAACTTTTACAGACCCTTCGGATCAGTCGGCGCAGCCTGGTTTGGACGTGCAGGCAAATTCCAATAAGCCGATCGTCAGCATTGAAGCGTACTTGATGCGCCAAGAACTCACTAACCTCCTCGGCCGGTTTGAAAGCGCCCTGACAGCATCTAATTCAGCCAATACCGCCATCAATCTCAATGCTGCTACCTCCCCTCAACTGGTGGCTGCAGAACAGGGCGGAGGCGGCCCGGCAGCCAGCCGCCCCCCTGTTATGCAAGCGCTCAGGAAGGGGGCGATCGCCCAAGCACGGCAGGTTTTGCAAACTTTTGACCAACTCCTGCAAGAGCAAAACTACGCGGAGGCTAGAAAGCAGTGGGTGGAAGCGCGGCAGTTGCTGTGGCAAAATTACCCGAAGGAAGGACAGCGCGTTGGGGCGGAAATTCGGGCGGTTTGGCTCGATCGCGGTACGATCGTCGCAGCACGATCTGAACAAGGTTTGGCTGCAGTGTTCGATCGACTCGCAGCCGCCGGTATCAATACCGTTTTCTTTGAAACTTTGAATGCCGGATATCCGATTTATCCCAGTCAAGTTGCACCGCACCAAAATCCCCTAACAGTTGGCTGGGATCCACTGGCATCTGCGGTTAAATTAGCTCACGAGCGAGGCATGGAACTGCACGCTTGGGTTTGGATTTTTGCCACAGGAAATAAGCGCCACAATACTTTAGTTGGCCAACCTAGTTCTTATTCAGGCCCGGTGCTTTCCGCTCATCCACAGTGGGCAAATATTGACAACAAAGGACGCATACAAAATCCTAACGATGGTAAATTTTATATCGATCCTGCGAACCCGGAAGCGCGTAATTATTTGCTACGAATTGTCAGCGAAATTGCTAATAACTACAAAGTAGATGGGGTGCAATTAGACTATATTCGCTATCCTTTTCAAGATGATAATGCGAATTTTACTTACGGTTACGGTATTGCTGCGAGGCAGCAATTTAGGCAGTTAACTGGTGCAGATCCGGTGAATATTTCCCCCAGGGACGGCAGTTTGTGGCGGCAGTGGGTTGAGTTTAAAACTAATCAAATTAATACTTTTGTCGCTGAAGTTTCTCAGCTTTTGCGGCAGAATTATCCGCGCACAATTCTGTCGGTGGCGGTGTTTCCGCACCCGGAAAGTCAGCGGATTTACAAAATTCAGCAAAATTGGGAAGTTTGGGCTCGTCAAGGCATTGTAGATTTGATTGTGCCGATGACTTATGCTTTGGATACGAACCGACTTCAGCGCATCACCGAACCGTTGCTAAAGGAACAAATGCTCGGTTCGGCTTTGATTTCTCCGTCGGTTAAGTTGTTGACTCTCCCGGAAGTTGTGGCGATCGACCAAATTCAAGCTTTGCGCGATTTGCCGACAGGGGGCTATGCTATTTTTGCCGTGGAAAGTATCAGCAGCGGGATGCAGGGGTTTTTTAACCGCACTCAAGGCTCGCCAGTGCGTTCCACTTCTGCTGCGGAGCCGATTCCTTACCGACAGCCGTTTGCGGCGGCGGCTTCGCGGTATACTGCTCTCAAGCAGGAATGGAGTTTTTTGTTGGCTAACAATCAGTTGCGGATGTCGGAATCTGAACTGAAAGTTTTGCAAAGTCGATCGGATGAATTGGCGCAAGCTTTGAGCAAATTGGCGGCCAATCCTTCAACGGAAAGTTTAGCAAATACTAAAAGATTGTTAAGGAGTTTTCAATCTCAATTTCAATCTTCGATGCGCTTGCATTCTGCTGAAAATAGCTATCAAGTTCAAACTTGGCAAAATCGTTTGGAGAGTTTGGATATGCTGTTACGTTACGGCGAAAGGATGGAGTTGAATCGCAGGTAATATCTGTTAGCATCGGAATTATTCCTATCTCTATTCTCTTTATCTGCGTGAATCAGCGTCAATCCCTTGTCATCTGCGGTGAAAAAATTCTCTTGTTTGACCGCAGATACAGGCAGATTAACACAAATTAACGCAGATGAATTAGATGGATTTCGGTTAATTGCACCATCTGTGATTGTTGACCCTTCGGCTTCGCTCATGGCAGCGCTGTTGACTGAATTTTACTATTCCGATGCTACCGGAATTGATATAAATACAGATTTTTTGGGGGAGTTATTGTTAGCTACTTTTTGTTTAAACTGAGATGTTACACTATTCTCAATAACCCTGATCTGGGCGGGCAGGATGCCCACCCCACAAGAAAATGTAGTTGTTGTGGAACAGGCATCTTGCCTGTGAAGCCAAGAGTGAGTGTGATATTGTGGGTCGTTGCTCTTCTAGCCCACCCGTCCCAGACTTATCGAGAATGGTGCAATAAATCAGATGATTTCGACTTAGGTCGATCGCGCCCAACGATCTGTATCAGTAGTTACGAAAAAACTCTGATTAGAAATACGCTATTTTGATTTAAATTGCTCCACGGTACTGTCGTCAGTAAACTACAGCATCAGGAGAAAAGGAAGGGCAAAGGGAACATAATTTACACTCAAAACTTCCAACAGTTACCAATGCCCAATTCCCAATGCCCAATTCCCAATTCCTCTTAGGATAAATATGTTTCCTAAACCCCTCAATCGTTTGGCTACAAAATTTATCGGCAAAGCTCCATTACAAACGGTGCTAGTAATTCCTTTTTTAGTGCAAATTGTCGGCACAGTAGGAGTTGTAGGTTGGCTATCTTTCCAAAACGGTCAGCGGGCAGTCAACGATGTTGCCGCTCAGTTGCGAGGAGAAATTAGCGATCGCATCAAAGACCGCATGGAAAACTATATGTCAATTCCCCACATTGTCAATCACCTCAATGTTCAAGGCATAAAATTGGGGCAGTTGAACCTTGAAGACAAACAAAAACTAGAACTTCATTTCCTCGAACAAATTCAATATTTTGATACAATCAGCATCATTTACGTAGCCACAGAAAATGGAGAACACTCGGGAGCAATCCGCACTAAAAATCGGATTCTCATCTCTGCTGCTGACCAATCTACTGGCAATAAATTAGGTCGATATACTGGTGACTCTCAAGGAAGCCGCGTTAAATTAGTAGAAATATCCACCAATATTTACGACCCGCGAATTCGTCCCTGGTACATAGCAGCGGCGCTAGCAAAAAAAACGATCTGGACTCCAATTTATACAGACTTTTTAACAAGAGAGCTAGCAATTACTGCTGCTATGCCTATCTACAACGACGCTGGAAAACTGTTAGGAATAGCTGGCAGCGATTTGCTATTTTCCAAAATCAAAGAATTTCTCGTCAGCCTCAAAATTGGTAAATCTGGGCAAACTTTTGTGATGGAGCGATCGGGGATGTTAATTGCCACTTCTACAGCGGGCCAAGAATTCGCAGTGGAAGGTAAAGAAGCAAAACGCATCAAAGCTTCAGAAAGCAAAAATACCGTAATTCGTCAAACTGCACAATATTTAGATAAATCCTACGAAAGCTTAGCTAAAATCAATAATTCTCAACAACTTACTTTTGATATTGACGGGAAGCGCAATTTTATGGAGGTAACTCCTTTTAAAGACGATCGGGGGTTGGATTGGCTGATTGTGGTAGTTGTGCCAGAGTCCGACTTTATGGAGCAAATTAATGCCAATACCCGCACGACTGTTTTGCTGTCAGTTGCAGCTTTGATCGGGGCGACAATTCTGGGAATTATTACTGCTAAATGGGTGGTGCGGCCGATTTTACAATTAAATGCAGCGGCGAAAGCTTTAGCCAAGAATGAATGGGATACAAAGCTCGCTCTGAATCGGGAAGATGAACTCGGAGAACTTGCGGCTGCTTTTAACAGCATGGCAGAGCAATTGCAGCACTCATTTACTTCGATCTCGGAAAACGAAAACCGAGTCAAACAATTTCTAAATGCAGTACCGCTCGGCATTTTTATTGCCGAGCCAAACGGTCAACCTCACTACATTAATCCGACAGGAGAGCAACTTTTAGGTCAAGGAATTATAGCAGCAAATTCGGAAAATTTGCGAAAATCCTACCGAGTTTATTTAGCTAGCACTCAGGAAATTTACCCGGCGGAGCGCGACCCAATTTTAAATGCTTTCCAGGGCAAAAGTGTAACTGTTGATGACATTGAAATCTCCTCGACTGACAAAACTGTTCCCCTGCAAGTTTGGGGAACTCCTATTTATGACGCTCAAGGAAATATTATCTACGGGATGTGCGCTTTTCAAGATATTACAGAACGCAAACTAGCGGAGAAAGTATTAAAGGAATACAACGACATTTTAGCAGTGCAAGTTGCAGAACGTACCGCAGATCTTGCCAAGGCAAAAGAAAAGTTTTCTAAAGCTTTTCGTTTAAGTCCTAATGCAATTACCCTGACTAGAATCAGCGATGGTCGCCACATAGAAGCCAATGAGAGCTTTTGTCGGATGATGGGGTACAGTCACCAAGAAATTATTGGAAAAACAGCGGTAGAGCTCAATTTTTGGGCGAGTTTGGGAGAGCGCGATCGCATGATTCAAATGTTAAAAAATAAGACGGCAATTCACAATTATGAGCTGAGGTTTCGCAATAAAAATGGTACAGAAAGAACCGCCCTGCTGTCGATAGAAACCATCGATATTGACGGAGAAGCTTGTTTTTTGTCGATTTCTAGCGATATTACCGAGCGCCAAAAAGCAGAAACAGCCCTCCGGGAAGCAGAAGAAAAGTATCGCAACATTTATGAAAACGCTTTAAACGGCATTTTTCAGACTGCTGCTGACGGGAAATACATCAGCGCTAACCCCGCTTTAGCTAACATCTACGGTTACGACTCGCCAGCAGATTTAATAGCAGCACAGCCGAATTTCCATAACCAGCTTTACGTAAAACCAAACCGCCGCGACGAATTTGCAGCGCTGATGAACGAGTACGGGATACTATCAAACTTTGAATCGGAAATTTACCGCAAAGATGGCAGCATAATCTGGATTTCGGAAAATTGTCGCGCTGTCTGCGATGAAGCAGGAAATCTACTTTACTACGAAGGTTTTATTAAAGACATTACTGATCACAAACAAGCGGAAATCAAAATGCAGCAGGCGAAAGAAGCGGCCGAAGCAGCAAACAAAGCGAAGAGTACCTTTCTCGCCAATATGAGCCACGAATTGCGATCGCCCCTGAACGCAGTCATCGGCTTTGCTCAAGTCATGATCCGCAGTAAAACGTTGTCTCAGGAAAATCAAGAAGATGTCGGAATTATCCTGCGGAGTGGCGAACATTTACTGGCTTTAATTAACCAAGTTTTAGACTTGTCAAAAATCGAAGCTGGACGCACGACGATTAATGAAAAAAGCTTCGATTTATACCAACTAATCGACGATTTAGAAGATATGTTTGCTCTCAAAGCTGAGCAAAAAGGTTTGCAATTGATCTTCGACAGAGACGCCGAAGTTCCCCATTACATTTGTACTGATGAAGTTAAATTGCGGCAAGTCTTAATTAATTTGCTCAATAATGCAATTAAATTTACTTCAGAAGGGGGAGTGTCGGTGCAAGTCAAAGGAGGAAAGCGGAACATACATAAAAACAGCACTGACCAATTGCCCGGCCGCTACTGGCTACATTTTGAAGTTCAAGATACTGGTGCAGGCATTGCTGCTGAAGAAATCCATCAGTTGTTTGAAGCATTCGTGCAGACGAAAACAGGTAAAGATTCTCAGGAAGGAACGGGTTTAGGTTTAGCTATTAGCCGCCAATTCGTGCAATTAATGGGAGGTGAATTTACTGTTAGCAGCGAGATCGGAAAGGGTGCAGTATTTCAGTTTGACATCCAAGTTCATCTAGTTGAAGCTGCTGATATTGAAAGCAAAAAAACTCAACGTCGAGTTGTTGCCTTGGAACCAAATCAACCGAGTTATCGCTTGCTAATTGTGGACGACAAACCTTTGAACCGCCAACTGTTAGTAAAACTTCTCAGTCCACTCGGATTTGAGTTGAGAGAAGCGAATAATGGTCAAGAAGCGGTTGATATTTTTATGGAGTGGGAACCGCATCTGATTTGGATGGACATGAGAATGCCCGTGATGGACGGCTATGAAGCAACGAAACAGATTAAAACTACAACTGGCGGGCAAGCAACGGCGATTGTGGCCCTAACTGCTAGCGTTTTGGAGGAAGAACGGGCGGTGATTCTTTCGGCGGGTTGCGATGATTTTATGCGGAAACCGTTCCGAGAGGAGGATATCTTTGTGGCAATGGGAAAACATTTAGGAGTACGCTATATTTATGAAGCTCCAAGCGCCGTAAGTGCCACAGGTGTAGAGGAGTCAAGTCAGGAGGTGCTGACACCAGAGGCCTTTGCTTCTCTTTCTCCAGACTGGATGGCCCAATTCAAGCAAAATATTTTGAGTGTGGACATGGAGGCGATCGAAGTTGCGATCGCCCAAATCGGCACTGTCAATCCCTCTCTTGCGGGCAAGCTTCAAGATTGCATTAATAATTTTGAATATGACAGAATTTTGAACATAATCGAACTTAGCAAAAAACAGTAAATACCCGATGACTTCAACTTCACCTAAAACCAATCGAGCTAATATTTTAGTAGTGGACGATACGCCAGAAAACCTGCGGCTGCTGACCGGAATTTTGAGCGAAAAAGGCTATCAAGTTCGCCCCGTACCCAATGGCAAGCTAGCATTGTCTGCTGCTCAAAAAATACCCCCGGATCTAGTGCTGCTGGATATTATGATGCCGGAAATGGACGGCTATCAAGTTTGTCAGCAACTCAAAGCTGCTGAAATTACAAAAGACATTCCTGTTATTTTTATTAGTGCGATTAATGACGTGCTGGATAAAGTTAAAGCTTTTGCAGCGGGCGGAGTTGACTTTATTACTAAACCGTTTCAGGTTGAAGAAGTTTTAGCCCGGATAGAAACGCATTTAAAAATTTGTTCACTGCAACAAACTTTGCAAGAAAAAAATCAAGATTTAGCAACGGCGCTGCACCAACTGCAAGCCACTCAAGAGCAGTTGATTCAATCGGAAAAAATGGCAGCCCTGGGACAACTGATTGCCGGCATTGCCCACGAAATCAATACCCCCCTGGGCATTATAGGTTCCTCTATTAATAATATAGCTAATTTTTCAGACGAGTTTTTAGATAAATTTCCTCAAATTTATCTAGAATTTTCTGACAAAAGCAAAGCTTATTTTTTAGCTTTACTGTACAGAGCCACCCATCAAAAGATTTTATTTACCAGCAGAGAAAAACGCAAATTTAAGCAGCAGTTGACAGGGGATTTGATGGCAGAATCTGTTGAAAAGTCTGAGGAAATTGCAGATACTTTAGTTGACATGGAAATTTATGAAAAAATAGAAGAGTTCTTGCCGCTTTTTAAATCGCCGGATTGGGAAGTAGTTTTAAATAGTGCTTACCAGTTTGCGAGCTTTAAAAAAAGTATTAGCCTGATCCAAAGAGCAACAGCGAAGTCTGGGAAAGTAGTATTTGCCTTGAAAACTTACGCTCATTTTGATAGCCAACCCGAAAAAGTCCAGGCGAACTTGCACGATGGCATTGAAACGGTGTTAACCCTTTACCAAAATCAACTAAAGCACGGTATAGAAGTAGTGAAAAATTATGGAGAGTTACCCGAAATTAGGTGCTATCCCGATGACTTAAATCAAGTTTGGACGAATCTCGTTCATAATGCCCTGCAAGCAATGGATTATAAAGGTATTTTGACGATAGAAACTCGGCAGCAAGAGGCCAATATTTTCCTCAAGTTTACTGATAACGGTAAAGGTATTCCCTCAGAAGTTCTTCCCAAAATTTTTCAGCCGTTTTTTACGACTAAATCTGCGGGCGAAGGTAGCGGTTTGGGATTGGATATTGTGAGAAAAATTGTGGAAAAACACGATGGTACAATTGCTGTAGATTCTGTACCGGGGCAGACAACTTTTACAGTCTCGCTACCAATTTGTTAAACAAAACTTACCTGCATGGGGCTGATTCCCGGTGACACTCGTCGCTGTCTCGCTGACAAATACAAGATTTATTACTAGAAACCGGGTTTATCTTGGGAAGTCCTATTAAAATAAGATAGGGGACAGATATCCTGCATCGTTGCCCCAAATCAATAATGTAAAAGGAAGTCGTGTCGATAAACCTACTAAAATTTAAGCAGAGAGGAAAAGATGAATAAGCCTGTAATTCTTTGCGTTGACGATGAACCAGATATCTTGAATACTCTCAAGATGCAGCTAAAAAATGAATTTAAAAGTGATTACTTTTATGAATTAGCTGAAAGTGGTGATGAAGCTTTAGATTTACTTGAGGAGTTTCAAGAAGAAGCTCAGGTGATTGTGGTTGTTTCTGATTGGCTGATGCCGGGAATTAAAGGTGACGAACTTTTAATTAAAGTTCACCAAAAATATCCTAAAATTATTAAAGTGATGTTGACGGGACAAGCGGATGCAGCGGCTGTTCAGCGGGCAGTAAAAGAAGCTGATTTATACTGCTGTTTGTACAAGCCGTGGCAGAGCGAAGAGTTAATAGAGACGATAAAATCTGGGCTGGCTAAGTTATGAAAAAACCTGTGATTGTTTGTATTGATGATGAACCTGACGTTTTGAATAGTTTAAAGATTGAACTGAAAAAGGCGATCGGCGATCGGTGTATAATTGAAACCGCTGAAGGGGGGGCTGATGCTTTAGAGTTGCTGGCTGATTTGCAGGCAGATGAATACGAGATTGCTTTGGTGCTTTCCGATTATATCATGCCGGATATTAAAGGAGATGAACTGCTCAGAAGAATTCACGAAAGCTCGCCGGAGACGCTGACCATTATGCTGACGGGGCAAGCAGATTTGGAAGCCCTGAGTAATGCTATTAAGTATGCTAAATTGTACCGTTATATTCCTAAACCTTGGCAAAATGAAGACTTAAAATTAACGGTAGTAGAAGCTATTCATAGTTACTTGCAAGACCAAAAGTTAACAGATGAAATTCATAAGCGCCAAGAAGTAAACGAGGAGTTAAAGCTAGTAAATGAGGCGCTGTCTGCGAGTGAAAGCCGCCTGAGTCAATTTTTAGAAGCTTTGCCAGTGGGGGTATCTGTTTATCATCCCGATGGCTCGATCGCCTATTTCAACGAGACAGCGCGGGATTTGCTGGGTGCAGACACGATCCCGGAAAGCACTGCGGAACAATTAGCCGCAACTTATCAACTGTATGTTGCCAATACTGATGAGCTTTACCCGCCGGAGAATCTGCCAATTTTGCGCGCACTGAAAGGAGAATTTGTCAAGGTTGACGATGTAGAAATCCGTCAAGATGGCAAAATAATTGCGATCGAGATCAATACGACGCCGATTTTTGACGCTAGCGGAAATATTGTTTATGCGATCGCAGCTTTTCAAGATATTAGCGATCGCAAACAAGCCGAAAAAATACTAGCAGATTACCAGCACACCTTAGAAGCCCAAATTGACGAACGCACAGAACAACTGCAACAAGCAAAAGAAGCTGCTGAAGCCGCAAACAAAGCTAAAAGCACGTTTCTTGCCAATATGAGCCACGAGTTGCGCACCCCTCTCAATTCCATACTCGGGTTTGCGCAAATCATGGAACCCAGCCCCAATCTTACTGTCGAAAACCGAGAAAATCTGAGAATTATTCGCCGCAGCGGCGAACACTTGCTGACTCTGATCAATCAAGCCTTAGACTTGTCAAAAATCGAAGCGGGGCGGATGATGATCGACCCGAAAAACTTCGATCTTTACCGCTTGCTTGACGAGTTGCAAGATATGTTTCAACTGCGGGCACAAAATCAAGAATTGCAATTGCTTTTCGAGCGCGAGGCTGACGTTCCCCAGTACGTAAGATCCGATGATATTAAACTGCGGCAAGTGCTGATAAATCTCCTCAGCAATGCCATTAAATTTACACAGACAGGCGGGATTATCTTAAGAGTTAGAAAGTTAGAAGATTCGGGAAGTGTTGATTTATTGGAAAGTCCGACAGTTGTCTTTGATACCACAACAAGTATTCGGGAATTTGCGATAACTACCAGGGAATTGGCAACGGTTGAATTGAGGAATGCTGCTGAGGATTTAACTATTGATTCGGTGGTTTTCCTTCAGTTTGAAATAGAAGATACAGGAGTTGGCATTTCTCCCGAAGAATTGGGCAATGTTTTCCAGGCATTTGTGCAGACAGCTTCCGGTCAAAAAGCTCAGAAAGGCACGGGTTTAGGATTGACGATCAGCCGTCAATTTGTCCGCCTGATGGGAGGAGAAATTGTCGTAGAAAGTCAACGGGAAATCGGCACTACTTTTAAATTTGAGATTCCAGTCGGTGCGGTTTATGCTGCTGATATTCCCGCCCCGGAAATTAACCGAGAAGTTACTGGGTTGGAACCAAATCAACCCTGCTACCGGATTTTAATTGTGGACGATCGCGAAGACAACCGCCAACTTTTAGTGAAAATGCTTTCTCCCTTGGGTTTCGGGCTGCAACAAGCCACCAACGGTCGCGAAGCAATAGAAATGTGGGAAAATTGGCAGCCGCACTTAATTTTGATGGATGTGCGAATGCCAGTGATGGACGGCTACGAAGCTACTAAAGAAATTAAGGCGATTATACAGCAGAGAGAGCAAGAGCAGCAAGAAAACGGGGAAATGAATATGGACGATCCCGACTCCCCGATTCCGAAGATTGTTGCTTTGACAGCTAGTACAATTGAAGGGAGGCGATCGTTTGCTTTATTGGTTGGCTGCGACGATTTTGTTAGCAAACCTTTCCGCAAAAATGATATATTTGATACCCTTAACCAACACTTGGGGGTTAAGTATCTCTACTCTAACTCAACTGATTTCACGTCAACGGGCGATCGAAATAATCTATCTGACTCGCCCTCTAATGCTGCGCTTGCTTATTTGCCCCAACTTCCCGCAGAATGGATAAACAACATTAAGCAAGTAATCCGCAGTGCGGATTTTGACTTAATTGCCAGGACAATCGAGGAAATAAGGGATGCTCATCCTGAATTTGCCGAAATCCTCCAGGGTCATCTGAATAATTTTGATTACCAGAAAATTCTCAATTTAATTGCTGAGGCGGAGGAATCAGAGAATGCAGATGAAGGCGGAGCAAAATGAAAACTATCAAGCAGATATTTTAGTAGTTGACGATACGCCAGATAATCTGCGTTTGTTGATTAGAATTTTGCAAAAAAACGGCTATAAAGTTAGACCTGTTACTAATGGTTTTTCTGCCATAGATGCGATTCAATCGAGCGCACCAGATTTGATTTTACTCGATATTATGATGCCGGATATTGACGGCTACGAACTCTGTCAACAACTGAAATCAGAACCGCAATTTAGGGAAATTCCGATCATTTTCCTCAGCGCGCTAGAAGAAGGAATAAATAAGGCAAAAGCTTTTGAAGTGGGCGGAGCAGATTATATCACAAAACCTTTTCAGGTGAAAGAAGTATTGGCGCGAGTGAGCAATCAACTTACTGTGCGCTCCTTGCAAATGCAATTGCAAGAAAAAAATCAAAAGTTGACGGATCAAAATGTCCAGTTGCACCAGGAAATTGCCGAACGCCACCAGGTGGAAATGGAAACGAGGTTGCTGCTGAAAGCAACTCAAGCTATTAGCAAATCGGAGAATTTTGAGTCCGCTATAGATGTGATTTTAGGTTTAATTTGCCAAACTATTGAATGGAATCTGGGCGAAGCTTGGATTCCCAGCAGTGAGGGCGTTTTAAAATGCGCTACAGGCAGGTACGTCAGCGACTTGAGTTTTACCCAATTCCGAGAGACAAGTTGGCAGTTAACTTTTGATCCCGGTGTGGGGCTGCCGGGGAGGATTTGGCAGTCGCAGCAGTCGGAATGGATCGAGGATGTTTCTAGTGCACCGGAACAAGTTTTTTTGCGATCGGAAATTGCGGTAAATGTGGGATTGAAAGCGGCTTTTGGGGTGCCAATTTTGGCGGACAACCAAGTGTTAGCTATTTTGATTTTTTATCGTGAGAAAGTTCTGAAATGTCAGCCGCGCTTGTTGGAATTAGTGAGCGCGGTTGCTACGCAGCTTGGTTCGTTGATTCAGCGGAAACAAGCTGAGGCAGCGCTGAAATTGCAGCAAGAGCAAACAGAGAAATTGCTGCTGAATATTTTACCGAAACCTATTGCCGATCGCTTGCAAAAAGAGCAAAAGTTGATTGCGGATCATTTTGATGAGGTGAGCGTATTGTTTGCTGATTTGGTGGGTTTTACAGAGTTTTCGGCTCACAAAAGTCCGACGCAGTTGGTGGAAATTTTGAACGGGATTTTTTCGGAGTTCGATAGGTTGTCTGAGTTGCACGGGCTGGAAAAGATTAAGACGATTGGGGATGCTTATATGGTGGTTGGGGGTTTGCCGACGGCGCGGGAGGATCACGCGGAGGCGATCGCACTTTTAGCTTTGGAGATGCAGGCAGCTTTGAGGAGGTTTAATGCCAAAGTTGGAGAAAGTTTTCAATTGCGGATCGGAATTCACAGCGGTTCGGTGGTGGCGGGAATTATTGGGATTAGCAAATTTAGCTATGATTTGTGGGGGGATACTGTTAATGTTGCTTCGCGGATGGAGTCGAACGGATTGCCGGGTAAAATTCAAGTGACGGCAGCGACTTACGAGCGTTTGAAAGAGCAGTTTGTTTTGGAAGAACGGGGTCATATCCCGGTTAAAGGTAAAGGAAGAATGCTGACTTACTGGTTAATTGAAGAACAAAAAAAATCTTTTTAAATTTTAGAGGTCAATTTCAATTAATATGAAAAGGAGACTAAATCTGGGTTTGCCATACCCTTTATGATTCGGCGGTTGCAACCGCTACTATACAAACGAAGTCTGCCTAAGCGCTGGCTTCGCCCACGCAGACTAAGAAATAAAGGGCGTATTTAAGCCGGATTTGGTATTATATCCAACTTGCACTTTCTGGAGGGCTAATCCTTTGCAAACAGTTGAAACAAAATCGCCGACAGCGTTGAAAAGAGTCCTAGTTATTTTAATATCACTGCTAGCAGTAGCGGTACTGTCGATCGCTATTTTTATCGCAATTCCAGGAGAAAAAACAGTGTTTGCTGGAAAAAGACCTGCCAATATCGGCATTCAGTCAGGAAAACTCGCAGCGTGCCCTTCTTCCCCCAACTGCGTCAGCAGCTTCAGTCAAGATGCCGAACACAAAATTGAGCCTTTGGCATACGTTTCGTCGCCGACAGAAGCAATGGCAAAGCTCAAAGGGGCGATCGAGTCCTATGGAAAAACTAAAATTATCACGGCAACTGATAATTACCTCTATGCGGAGTTCACCACTGCTTTGATGGGGTTTGTTGATGACGTTGAATTTTTGGTAGATGATGGAGCAAAAGTCATCCATGTGCGATCGGCTTCGCGTCTGGGACAGTCCGATTTGGGAGTTAACCGCAGTCGGATAGAAGCTATCAGAACTCAATTCAATCAACTCTGAACTTAAAATTTCTAGCTTTCCTGAAGCCCCTCTCCTGTAAGATGAGGGGCTTTGATATTTTGGTCTTACTATATAATGTTGATTTTTCACCACATAGTTAACAATTATTAACAGTATGCACAGCGCAAAAGAGTGTCCTGCAGGGGGAGTAAGACACAGCAATGCCGTGTCCCTACGGTTGGCTTTGAGTTTTAATACTTCTTATAAGATTGACGATTGTAGAGTTTTAGAATCTTTAAAATAGCTGAGCGCGCTAGCACAGAAGCAGAGATGCCGTAGTATTCCTATAGTATTAAACAACCTAAATTATACACTTCTGACTTTAGGGAGAGGGAAATTAGCGAATTAATTTCTACTATTAATTTAAGTAGAGCAAAGAGGCAAAAACAAATGGCACTTCAAAAATTAGCAGAATTTTATCCTAACTATCAGGAAGAAATCTTTGCTGGAGACGACATCAAGGGATTTGATGTTTATGCTGGCGACTCTGATGAAAAAGTAGGCACCGTTTATGACGCTTTGGTTGATGACACTGGTCGTTTCCGCTATCTGGTAATTGACACCGGTATTTGGATTTTTGGCAAAAAAGTATTGTTGCCAATCGGCTCGGCCCAGTTCGACTACGGAGCCCGTCGCGTCCACGCCACAGGCCTTCGCAACAAAGCTCAAGCAGAACAATTGCCGGCTTACAATGAATTAGAAGCAGTAGATTACGATCGCGAAGAACAGGTAAGAGGCGTCTACCGCAATCAAGAAACTGCCACTGCAACTCCTGCAACTCCTGCTAGCTACGATCGCAGCAGCTACAGCTACGATATGGATCGCCCCCTCTACGAAACCAACGAACAGCAGCACCAAAATCTCAAGCTTTATGAAGAACGCTTGATTGCCAACAAACACCGCGCAAAAACAGGCGAAGTAGCAGTTGGCAAGCGCGTGGAAACTGAAACAGCGCGAGCTTCAGTACCCATTGAAAAAGAACGAGTTGTAATCGAGCGAGTAACCCCGGTAGAAGCGGGTCGAGTAGTTTCAGTCGGTGAGGCTGACTTCCAATCAGGGGAAGTTGCACGCATGGAAGTCTACGAAGAAACGGCCGACATTCACAAGGAAGCTTTCGTCCGGGAAGAAGTCAACGTCAGAAAAGAAGTTGTTCGCAGCACGGTTGAGGGCGAAGAAACCTTGCGTCGTGAAGAATTAGACGTTAAGACTGATGGAACTGCGGTTGTAGATAATAAAAATAAAAAGATCTAAACCAACCGCAACAGCTATTGCATAGGAATTGCGCCTTAATGACATAATTCTGTCACCGCGCAGGTTTGATTGGATTGGTAGCGCGCAATTCCTATGTGAGGGGCGGGGGGGGGTACAAAACTTGTCTGGTTTTGGCAAGGTTTATGCACCTTCCCCGCCTTACCCCTTTCCCCTTTCCACTTCATAATAAAAATCCCTAAGCAGGAAAGTTTAAAAAATGAACGGTCAAGCATCAGCAGAAAAGATAGCAACTGCCCAATCAATAACCCGTCTCAACCGGGTGCCTGAAAAAGTCAGAACTAAGCTAAAAAGTTTTACCGTCAAAGACAACCAAGGTCACTTGGTCGGCAAAGTTAAAGATGTATATTTTGATGCTAACGGTCAGTTAAACTTTGTGGTTGCAGGGCTAGGCAGCGAAAATACCCGCATTTTTTTATTAAGTATTAAGCTGCTAAAAAAAGTCGATTATCACCAAAAAGCCCTGTTTGTAACTATCAATTTAGCTCAACTCGAACTGCTGCCGGGAGTTTCGGCAGATGCGGGGAGTCAGTATTTAGAAAATGCCTCAGAAGCGCATAGTGAATTCAGCAACAGTGAGTTAACAAATCCCTCAACAGCTATGTCAAATCTAACAGATGCCGATCGCACCGATGAAAGTTTGGAGACAGATCAGGATGATGAAAACTTCGATATTGTCGATCAAGAAGTAATTCGCCTGCTAGAAGAACGATTGGTGATCAATCGCAGCAAGCGCAAAGTCGGCGAAGTCATAGTGCGTAAAGAAATTGAAACTCGGATGGTACAAGTGCCTATCCAGTGGGAAAAGCTGATTGTAGAACAAGTCGGCGACGATCCGAAGGTGTTGGCCGAAATAGATTTGGGCGAGGGAAGCATCACCGGTATAGATTTGACGGAGATTAAGAGCGATCGCCAAGAACCGACAGTTAAGGCTGAATTTACCTCTGTGCAGAAAGCTAGCAAAATCTTAAATTCGATCGCCTCTCAACCCCGTCACGGTTGCGTCAAAGTCCGCCTAGAACTCGTTCTGGAAGACAAGCAACTTGAGGATACTTACCAAAAATGGATGACGGAAAACCACTCAGAGAGTTAAACTCTTCGTCCTTTTCGCTGTGGATTTTAGCTATTAGCGAGAAACTTAAATCTAAGAGCGGACTGTGGCGAGCACTTCTGTGGGGAAAGTTCACCGCCCTCTACTAAGATCGTGTTCGGTAAATTAACCGTAATGTTGGTAGGGGCGGGTTCACCAATATCTATAATATAAGCCTGAGATCCGTAAACCCGCCCCGGCCGGGATATTTAAATTTTTAGCGATCGACCTCTAGACAAAATTGTACCGACTTGCGGTAAAATTGTGGTGGTCAAATTTAAAAGTATTTGAAAATGCCCAGCACAATCTCCGACATTAAAGTAAAAACGATCGCAGGCGAAGACAAGCAGCTAGGAGAGTACGCTGGCAAGGTACTCTTGATAGTGAATGTAGCTTCCAAATGTGGCTATACACCTCAATACAAAGGACTCGAAGAATTAAGCCAGAAGTACAGCGCGGCTGGACTCCGTGTTTTAGGATTTCCCTGCAACGACTTCGGAGGTCAAGAACCCGGAAGTAATCCAGAAATCGTCAATTTCTGTACTACCAAATACGGCGTCACCTTTGAATTATTTGACAAAGTACGCGCTAACGGTACTCAGCAGCACCCGCTGTACGCTAAGCTTACGAGTGCAGTCGAGCCAAAGGGTGAGGTTTCCTGGAATTTTGAGAAATTCTTAGTTAGCAAACAGGGTGAAGTGGTTGCCAGATTCCGCAGCAGTGTTGGCCCCGATTCGCCCGAACTAATCGCTGCTATCGATCGAGAATTGGCAAAATAAGAAGTTCGGCAACTAAGCTGTGTACAGGATTTAACTGATTTAACGGATGGATGTTTAGGGAAGAGGGAAGAAATTAATAGGCTTTTTTTCTGATAAGTTGATAGCTAATTTTTTTCTTCTGATCTTCCCCATTGTGTGCAAGCACTCAACCATGAACAAATACCGATGATTATATTTAATTGGAGAACAGTTTAATTTAATGGAAAATACATCGGGATTAGATTTAGTGGTAGGTTTACTTGCCTTCGCAATTCTGGCAGGTGGTCTGGCAATGCTATTTGTAGGCATGGCATCGTTTCCTAAAGAAAAATAATACTAATCGATATGATGTGCGATCGCAAAACCCAAATAAAAGTCTTTGTAGTGAGGAATTAAAATGCTTATTTCACACGGCACCATCTGAATAAATCAAACTGCATTCAATTTGAACATTCGCAATTGACAATCATGCAAACTACCGAAAACAACGTCAAAATTGTCCTCGCGCCGGGGAATTTGCGCCGCGTTCACCATATCGCTTTAAACGTGCGCGACATGAAAGCTTCCCGCCACTTCTACGGTACAATTCTTGGCCTGCACGAACTAACAGGTGCAGAAATTCCCGCAACTTTAACAGAAATGGTAGCGGCTGGTAAAGTCGCTAATTTCGTCACCCCAGACGGCACTGTTATTGACTTATTTTGGCAGCCCGACTTGGAACCGCCAAACCCAGACCCGGAGAAAGCTTTTACCCGCGCCAACCACTTAGCCTTCGATATTGATCCGGATTTGTTCGATCGCGCTCTGGAAGTGCTAAAGTCAAATCAAATTGCGATCGACAGCGGCCCCGTCACTCGCGCTACAGGACGCGGCATTTACTTTTACGATCCTGATGGATTTATCATCGAAATCCGTTGTGATGCAGTTTAAACAGTCGCTATCTGGTTCTTGGTAGTCCGGCTGCACCATACATTTACTCTTTGGATCGCGGTGATCCGTAAACATCCTACCTTTAAAGTTGTTTTATTTTCCGTCTTGGGTAATAGGTTGCTTCGGCCAAGTAAACCGAAAAGTTGCTCCTTCACCTTCGGCAGATTCTAGGGAAATACTGCCGCCTTGACCTTCGACGATTTTTTTTACCAGCGACAAACCAATCCCAGTATTTTCAACTTTATCGCGAGCTTCCAAGGTCTGAAAAATCACAAAAACTTTATCGTGATATTGAGGATCAATCCCCGGCCCGTCATCCTCTACAGAAAACTCGTAAAAATCATCTAACTCTTTAACCGATATTTTTACATGACCCGATTCAGCTCGGTTGTGCTTAATTGCGTTGCTAATTAAATTAGAAAAAACCTGCTGCAACAGCAATCTTTCTGTCACAAAAGTTGGCATTCCCGGTTCAACTTTCACCTCAAATTCAGACGGCGGCGCCAACGAATCAATAATTTCGGCTAATAAATTCTCAACTTTTACCATTTCTGAAGGCACTTGAATGCGTCCGACGCGGGAATATTGCAGCAGTCCCTCAATCAAACCTTCCATCCTGTGAACTCTGCCGCGCAGCAGGTTCATTTGGTGCAGAGTATCCTCTGTCATCGACTCGCTGAGGTCTTCTTCTATCCAACTGCTGAGATTGGCGATCGCCCTGAGTGGCGCTTTCAAATCGTGAGAAACTACATAAGCAAACTGGTCTAATTCTTGATTCCGCTTTCTTAAACTATTCGTCGTTTGAGCCAGATTTTGGGCTGTCAACCTCAATTCTTGAGCGCGCAACCGCAGCGATTCCTCCGCTTGTTTCCGATCCCTAATATCTTCTACCACACCCATCAGAAATTGAGTGCCATCTTGTTCTCGCAGCAGCGAAACCGTCAAGTTGGCCCAAACCAACTCTCCGTCTTTGCGGATGTAGCGCTTTTCCAGAGAGAAATTTTCAATTTCTGCTGCTAACAATTGGCGCAAAAGTTCCAGTTCGCTTGCCAAATCTCCAGGCCAAGTAATATCCTGAAATCTTTTCTCTACCAATTCTTGGCGGCTGTAGCCCAAAATTTCGCACAGTTTTTGATTGACTAACAGAAATTTGCCTTCCACACTCGCTTGAACCATGCCGACTGCCGCCTGCTCAAAAGTAGCGCGAAACCGCTGCGCGCTTTGGGCCAAAGCCATTTCTGAGCGTTTGCGATCGCTAATATCGTTGCTAATTTCCAAAATAGCAACGGGTTGATCTTGATCGTCGTACTGCAAAGTCCATCGGCTTGCCACCGTTATTTTTGTCCCGTCTTTCTTAGTTCGCACCAGTTCTCCTTGCCAAGAACCCTCCTCGAAAAATACTTTTTGAACTACCTCAAAAGGTTGAGTCCATTGTGTTTGTAAAAGCTTGTGAATATTTTTTCCTATTGCTTGCGACTTCCGCCACCCGTAGAGCCACTTCGCCCCCGAATTCCAATAAGAAATTGCTCCGTTCAAGTCTAGTACCGCGATCGTATCGTTTGCCAAATCCAGCATTTGCGCTTGCTTTCGCAGAGTTTCCTCGGCTTGTTTCCGTCCTCTGGCATCGCGGCAAATAGCAATAAACAAGTGTTGATCGGCCAGACGCATTTCACTGACAGCCAACTCCATCGGAAACTTAGTTCCGTCGTGGTGAAGTCCAACTGTTTCTTGCTGGTAAGTCTTTAGCGTACTATCGGGATTTAACACAAAATATTCGATTGAATAATCCCCCACGCTGCTGTACGGTTGCGGTTGAGCTATCAGCCCGCGCAGGTTCGAGCCAATTGTGCGATCGGCTTTCTCGCCAAAAATCTTTTCTGCTGCCCTATTAAAAGACTCAATATTTCCCCGTGCGTCCAAAGTAATAATCCCGTCAGCCGCATTGTCTACCACAGCTTGAATGCGACTTTTACTTTCTTCCAAGCCTGCTTCCCGCTTCCTCAATTCCTTCTCTAAACTATCAAATAAATACCAGGAAGCCCCTGCACCCAAACAGCCGAAAAGCAAACCAGCAACTTGCACAGAATTAGTGAAATCTATCAAACCCCGCCTTTGCTGATCTAGAGCTTTCTGGTAGGCTTCGCCGGCATTAGAAAAAACATTAATTTTTGCACGCAGGTTATCCCTCCTCAATTTGCCTTGAGTGAACACCTCAATTATTTCCGGCGACTGCACGCTTGTTGCCGAACTGTCGAGCTTATTCAAAGTGTTTTGCAAGAAATTTATATGCTGTTCGGTACTTTTTTTTATATCTTCAAATCGCTGAGCTTGCACTTTGTTTTTTTGAACCATAACCTTGAGGTCAGCCAGCAGCGGAGGCAAACTCTTCTTGGCTTCTAAGTAGGGTGAGAGAAATGCGCGGCGCTTCGTCAACCCGTAACCTCGAATGCCCGTTTCCGCATCCACTACGAGGGTTAATAAGCGGTTAGTTTCCTGAAGTATTGCCCTATTAGTATCTCCTCGGTCTCTTATCTGTATGGTAATCTGCCGGAGGCGTGCAATTGCTAGCAGCGAAGCAAACAGAAAAATAATGGGGATAGCAACGATGATTGTTCCCCGCTGGCGAATTGGTCGGTCTGTCCATACAAAGTGGAGGCAGCGATCGAGCAAATACTTCACGGATATTGAAGGAGAAAGTTTGCTGCCAGTATATCGCTTTTTGGCAGTTTAGGCTAGGGATAAGTTTGTTTTGTTTGGTTTGGCGAGCGCCGGGGACTAACCGTCGAAACTAGATTAGACCCCTGCGATAGCTACCTGCTGACACTAACAGCAGATTTTTTGGAACGGTGTTTAAACTGAGGCACGGAGAAAGAAAGGACTTTTTTCGACACCGAGACAGCAGGCGAAGCAGAAAGGATCGTTTCTGCTTTACCTTCGTTTTCGCCTTCGGCTTCTGCTTTTAAACTAGAGTCTGTTTCGCAAGTGTTTGGAACACTTGTAACTACAGTAGTCCACCTGCCTGTAGCCGGATCGCGATAACAAGTAAAAGGATTTATTTTTAGCGGTTGACTGCAAGGTTTAATCATGTAGATGCACTCCTTTGATTCTGAGAAATTGTGCATTGCTTTCAGGAGCAGTGCTATCTCGCCAGTAGAAGCAGTATGAAGGAAAAAAGCAGAATTGTGTTTCTGCGTCCAGAGACTTTTGAAAATTCCTGATTTCCTGTTAACTTTTGGCTTCTACTGCTTCGCGACCATAGCATTACTTTTACCAAATTGCCTGTCTGGAAGCAACCCCCCACCCCTTAATTAGGTTGAGGTGGGACTTGTGAATGCAGCGAGGCGCCCGATCGTGCCTGCAGGACAATCTTGGAATAATATAGGTATTCTAGGCTGAAAAAAAATGCTACTGTGTGATCGACAACAGAGGTTGATCGCGATCGGTGTCACAATTAAAAAGGGAATTGGTAATTGGTAATGGCTAATTTGTAACGCGGGAATGGGTAACTGGGTAATTATTCCCTCTTTTGCCATCCGTTAAATCCGTTAAATCAGGTACAAAATTCCTGGCATAACCCACCCTTTAAATCCCTTAAATCTCCTACATTTCTAGTGGCCAAACTTGCTTCTAACTAATATCAACTTCTGCCTTTAAATGAACAGTAAAAGTAGAGCCAACATCCAACTCACTCTCAACAGTGATATCGCCGCCCATCATCTGGCAAAACAAGCGGCTAATGGCCAATCCTAAACCGGTGCCACCGTACTTGCGAGTAGTCGAAGCGTCCCCTTGAACAAAAGGTTGAAACAAACCCTGCTGCTGTTCTGCCGACATTCCAATCCCCGTATCAGATACCTGCAAATAAACCCAATCGCTGTCGCTTGCTGGTTCGCGAGTCACGCTCAACAGCACCGTTCCACCTTCGGTAAACTTCAGGGCATTCGAGAGCAAATTAAACAGAATTTGCCGGACTTTAGTCAAATCTGCATACATCACTCCCAAATTTTCAGAGCAAGAAACTTGCAATTGATTGTGATTTTTTTCGACCAAAGGGTGCAAAGTTGCAACGACTTCTTCTATTAAATTACTGAGGTCAAATTTTTCCAAATAAAGCTCCATCCGACCGGCTTCTATCTTAGAAAGGTCTAGAATATCGTTAATTAAAGTCAGCAAGTGTTTGCCGGCGTTATAAATTTTTTGGGTATCGGGAATGATCTCTTCGATTCCCGATTCCCGTGCTTCTTCTTGTAGCATTTCGCTATAACCTATAATCGCGTTGAGCGGCGTCCGCAGCTCGTGGCTCATATTGGCTAAAAAAGTGCTTTTAGCTCTCGAAGCTGCTTCAGCTTTGTGTAAGGCTTCTTGCAAGGCTATTTCGGCTCTTTTGCGCTCGGCAATTTCGATGCGGAGCAGTTTATTGGCGGCGGTGAGTTGAGCGGTGCGCTGATCGACGGTCATTTCTAGCTGCGCTTTGGCTTTGGAGAGGGCTTCCTGAGCCCGCTGGCGTTCAAATCCTTCGATCGCCAGCGCTACCAAATTTGCCAAAGAATCGGCGAAGGTGCGCTCCTCCAGAGCCCACTGGCGGGGCGCGCCGATATGTTCGAGAGAGAGGATGCCCACGATCTGGCCGCCGAGCCTAATTGCTACATTTAATATGGATGAATTGGGCTTGCTGGCATTTGGTCGCACAGCGGAATGTTCGGCTAGCGAAGATAAGTGGGACAAATTTGTTTGTAGAGATTTTTGAGTCTTTGTCGTAGGTTCTAAAGCATTGTCCGATCGCCAATTTTCGCCCGGTGCGTCGCCTTCAACCTCTAATTTTGATAAATTTAAATCGCTTGCCGATATGGACTCCCGGCTCAAATGATTCTCCTGGGTGCGATCGTACAAGTCGAGACAAACTAATTTGAGGTTGGGGATTTTAAACTTAGAATGATTCACCCCCTCGTGTTGCTCTGGGGCAGCGGTCTCTGTATCGAGTGCCTCTGTTTGGTTCTGGGCGAGCACTCTCTCGGTAAAATTTAGCTGGGGATCTGTCGGGTAGCGAGTTCCAAATCCTCCATGGTTGTAAAGCCAGACGCTGACTTTTTCCACATCCAAAGTCCGGGCTGCAGCCTCGGTAATTTCGCGAATTCCCACATTCAGCGCACCGCTATTGAGAGTCCTCTGCCTACCTAGCTGCAACAAAGCCAAACTCTGGCGGCGGAGACGCTTTTCGCTCTCTTGGAGGGTTTGTTCTCCTTCCTTGCGCTGGGTGAGGTCGTACAAGACGCACAATGCCGTCTGCTGCCCGTTAAACACCAGCGACTGAACCGAGATCATCGCCCAGAAAGCGGTGCCGTCTGATTTTTTGCAGTGGAGTTCGTAGTTTTGGAGGTATCCGTTTTTAGCAAGTGCCTCAAGTACCTTTGGGCGATCGGCGGAGTTGAAGTAAAAGTCTGGAGTGCTGCAGCCGATCAATTTTTCTAGGGGTGTGTTCAGGAGAGAAGCCAATTGAGCGTTCGCATACATAATTAAGCCGTCACAGAGGCGAGAAACTAATATCGGCACGGGAGTTGCCGAGGCGATCGCCCGAAACTGCTCTTCGCTTGAACGCAGCGCCAACTCAGCTTTGCTCAGCAAGTGAGCTTCCATCGTATCTGAATGTTCGGTGGTAGTCTCCAGCAAAAGTTCTAGGTCAACCTTTTCGCGCTTCAAGTTTTCAAGTTCCGCACTCAGCCGCTGAACGTCGAAAAGTAGCTGTTCTGTCGATGGTTCTTCCTGCATAGCAATTGAAAATTGGTAATTTTTAGTCGGTTCTGAAGTTTTTTAGGGTTTTGTGCTAGTTTAACTATGACTTATCCCGATTAACTTCAGCCACCCTCATCCTGGTTCGCGGACTTAGCCGGGGATTCATCTTTACCTTTTGCGCTACTATTCCAATTCTAAGTGCAAGGAAGGCATCAGCCTCTGCAAGTTTTTCAGGGATTTTATCTGCCAGGGGATCTGTTTAGAACCTTTGATGGCGATTTGAATATTTTTTTGCTGGCGCACTTTGATCACAAATTTTGAGACAATATTAATTCCAGAACTATTTAAAAATTCTAGCTTTCGCAAGTCTAGAGTCACCGTGTTTGGGCAGGAGTCAGCCACTTCGTTGAGCAGATCGACGATCGGTGCGTATTCTTCCACCAGGCTGAGTCGAAACGAGCCGCTACAGGTGACTGTTTGCGTAGCGCGATCGTAATGGATCGTGTAATCTTTGGTCTGAATCTCCATACTTTTGTCAGTTGCCGGTTTTGAGTGGTAAAGGGGCTTTGGCTGCGTGAGCGAGGATTGAGCTCGAGGCTAGCACGATCAAAATTCAGCCGTTTGCCGAATGCCCAAGGCCTTTGCGTGTGTAACTTTTATTACATATACTGCCAACTGTACCATTGCCACAGGGCAGTTATGAGTTGTTTTAGGATTTATCGGTTGTGATACCAGTTGGAAAAAAGAATGCAACTGTTGACTAGCTCCAAACCCTGATAGTCATCAGTCATTGCCAATCTCAAATCTCAAATCTCAAATCTCAAATCTCAAATCTCAAATCTCAAATTGTATGAGTTGTGGGGGTTGACGAGACCAGCTTTTGCTGAAGTTCCGAGCTATCAATTCGATTTTTTTCTCAACTTAGTATTGACAAAATCACCAAAGTGTGAGACATATTTCACATCTGACACTGAAGTGAAGGGGAGAATATTTAATGGCAATTTCTGAAATTACAGAAAAGCTTTTGGCGGCTAAAAAAGCTAAGGGAATTAGTTTTGCAGATTTGGAAAAAGTTTTGGGGCGCGACGAAGTTTGGATTGCCGCGGTTATTTACCGTCAAGCAACCGCATCGGTCGATGAAGCTGAGAAAATTGTCTCGGCTTTGGGATTGGATAGCGAGACGGCTGAGGTTCTCTGTGAACCTCCGTTAAAAGGTTCTTTGGATGCCGGAGTTCCAGTAGACCCTCTGATTTATCGGTTTTATGAAATTATGCAGGTTTACGGGATGCCGCTCAAAGCAGTAATCCACGAAAAATTTGGTGACGGGATTATGAGCGCGATCGACTTTACTTTGGATGTCGAGAAAGAAGCAGACCCAAAAGGCGATCGAGTGAAAATAATTATGTCGGGAAAATTTTTGGAATACAAAAAATGGTAAGCCCGTGCCACTTTATTTTCAAGTGAAAATGAAAAATTCAAATTTGCTCGAATGACTCATGACTAATGACTAAAGCCTCAAAAGTGTTAACTTAGAAATAGAGATCGCGAAGCTTGACTGGCTTGGGTGTCCGATCGGGAAACCCTTCTAGGGCAAAGCTAAGGTCGCTCCCGCGGCAACCTCCCCAGTCGAAACAAGCAACCGCAACCGTAAATTAAGAGGCAAATATGTCAAAATATGACTCCCATCTGAGATGCTCCTTTTGCGGCAAGTCGCAAGAGTACGTCCGCAAGTTAATAGCTGGGCCCGGGGTCTACATTTGCGATGAATGCGTGGAACTGTGCAATGAAATTTTAGAGGAGGAGTTCTTTGACTCCAGTAAAACAATTGGTCAACAGATTCCCCAATCAGAGGTGCGAGAGTCTCAGGGACAAGGAACGCGGCGCCAGGGTCGATCGAACAAATCGAAAATCGTTTTAGCTCAAATTCCGAAACCGACAGATATTAAGCAGCATTTAGACAATCATGTTATCGGCCAACATTCAGCAAAAAAAGTCCTTTCTGTAGCAGTTTACAACCACTACAAGCGCTTGAGCGTTGACCAAGCTAAAGATAGCGACAAGTCTTCGCCTGACAGCGATGTAGAACTGCAAAAATCCAACATCCTGCTAGTTGGGCCCACAGGTTGTGGCAAGACTTTGTTAGCGCAAAGTTTGGCCCAAATGCTCGAAGTCCCGTTTGCGGTAGCCGATGCGACGACGCTGACAGAAGCTGGATATGTCGGCGACGATGTAGAAAATATTTTGCTGCGGCTGTTGCAAATGTCTGATTTTGATGTGGAATCGGCACAGCGCGGGATTATTTATATTGATGAAATTGACAAGATTGCTCGCAAAAGTGAAAACACTTCGATCACCAGAGATGTATCGGGAGAAGGAGTGCAGCAAGCGCTGCTAAAAATGTTGGAAGGAACGGTGGTTAATGTGCCTCCCCAAGGTGGCCGCAAACATCCTTACCAAGATTTTATTCAAGTTGACACTAGCAAGATTCTATTTATTTGCGGCGGTGCTTTTGTCGGTTTAGAAAAAATAGTTGAACAGCGTTTGGGTAAAAAATCCTTGGGCTTTATTCAGCCAACAGAAACCGAAAGCAACTCGACTTTGCCGGCGAAGGATAAGCGGGCGGCTGATATTTTGCAGCAGGTACAGCCGGATGATTTAGTTAAGTTTGGTTTGATTCCTGAGTTTGTCGGGCGGATTCCAGTGGTGACGGTGATTTCGCCGCTGGATGAGGCAGCTTTGATGCAGATATTGACCGAGCCCCGAAATGCTCTGGTGAAGCAGTATCAGAAGCTGTTGAAGATGGATAGTGTGGAGTTGGAATTTGAGCCGGATGCGCTACGGGCGATCGCCCAGGAGGCCTATCGTCGCAAAACTGGCGCGAGAGCTCTCCGCAGCATTTTAGAGGAGTTAATGCTGGATGTGATGTACGAGTTGCCTTCTCGCAAGGATGTGGCTAACTGTATGATTACTCCCGAAATGGTCGAGAAGCGATCGACTGCTGAATTGCTGTGGCATCCCGCATGGCGGAAGCACGAAACTGCATAATTTGTAATCTGTAGGGTGCTTGTGGCGCACCCTACAAGCTTGGCAAATTTACTTTATGACAGTTAAAAAAATGTCAGTCAATGTAGCTAAAGCCAGTAAAAAATCGAGATTGCCAGTATCCAGTTTGCTGCCGAGGATTGCAATTTACAGCGCGGTTGTGGCTGGCATCATGGCGTCATTTTACGATTTCCAACTCAATATGATCGGCTCGTCAAGCGGTAAGAGATATTCAGAAAACCCACAATATATTAATGCCATCAATAAAGGGCAGGAAGCTTACTATGCAGAGTACGGTCAATTTAGCGATTCCATTGCAGAATTGGGTCTGGGAATTAAAGAACAGACCAAGAACTATCATTACACGATCGTCTCATCAATGGGCCCGGTTCAAACTAGGCACAATCACCGCGAACCAGCACAATTTGAAAGCGCGATCGCGATCGCGATCGCCAAACCTACGGAGACGAACCCCCGCGAGAAATCCTACACTGGCGCAGTATTTGCTTACAAAGAAAAGGGTAGCAATCTAATAAGAACTATTAGTGCTATATGCCAGAGCGATCGGGAGAACGCAAGTTATGCAGAAACTTGGAGTCCGCCAACTTTTGACGGCAAAGAAATTCACGGCCAGCCCGGAACAACGTTGTTACAGCGTTAACTGCCAGCCCGAACGTTAAGGTAAAACCTTGAAACTCTTTTGCGTCACTTTTTGACCGTCTAAGTAAAATTGAAACTGCCAATTGCCAGGTTTGTCATCTTGTTTAAAATTGTACCAGCACCAAGTATTTAATCGATCGCCCGTCGTTTTTAAATAAGATTGACTCTGGGCTGCGAATAGTCCTTGAGGGTTGACAACCTTACAATAACTTCTATATTCTCCTTTTGGCAACTTAGTACCACTGACAGCAAAATAGACTTTTTTGTTTTGCTTCAAAGACCAAAAATCTCTAGTTTTTGTCGATTCTAGTTCGTCAGTTAACATCTCTTGAGTGTGAGGATTTAACTTTACTGCGTTGATTACTGGTTTGATATCGACTGCTGTTTGAGGTTCGGGAAATTTCCAGAGCAAAGGAATAAAAATAGCAGCAATTGCTGTTAATAATCCGACTGATATGAGTGCGAGTTTTGACTTGTTACGCTGCTGAACTACCTCTAGGGGAATCAAAGCATTTAAGGCGGCCTCTGCTGAAGGATAGCGGTGTTTGAAATTAGGTTCCACCATCTTTTGCAGCCAATCAAGAAACTCTGGAGTTAGCTGTGGCAACCGATGTTTAAAATTAATCCGCCCGGTATCGTCCATCAAACTTCCAACTTCGGTAGAATTGATGCCGATTAGCAAGCAAATTAGCGTCGCGCCGAGACTGTATAAATCCGATGCAACAGTTAGCTGCCGGTTGAACATTTGTTCTGGCGGCATAAAGCCCAAAGTGCCTTTCACAACGCTGCTAGCGGCCACTTCTCCCCCGCCGATTCTAGCAAATCCAAAATCGACAAGGCTGACATTCATCCGGTCATTTACTAAGATATTTTCGGGTTTTAAATCTCTGTGGATGACTGGCGGAACCCGATTTTGCAGGTATTTGAGTATTTCTAAAACAGAGATAGCAATTTGCTTGATTTGTTGGGGCTTCCAGCGGTGAGAATTTGCCAAGGAAGGGGCATTTTTGTATTCTTGCACCATGCAGAAACCCGATGCAGTTGGGAAGGAATCTAAATAGCGGGGAATGCTAGGATAGTCGAGTTCTCGCAAAATCCGAATTTCTTGTTCGCACGCTTGATATTGAGCCCAATTAGCGCCTGTTTGGGCAAATTGAAATTGTTTGACGGCGACGGAACGTTTGGTATTAATTTCGGTAGCGAGATAAGTAACTCTACCGCCAGCGCGATTGTGTCCGAGTTCGCGGGTTATTTGATAGCCGTAGTTGGAAAAGTCAGGAAAAGCATTCATAGGTAAATAGTTGATAGTTGATATAGCAATCCTAAATGAGTCGTAAAAAGATGTAGGGGTAGTGCCCCCGTGCCTACCCCGGTCTTATGGGGCAACCACGGGGGGTTTGCCCCTACAATAATTACACAAATGATTTAGGAGTGCTATAGTTAGTGGTCGAGAGTTGTGATAGTTAATAGCGAGGTTTTTAAGAGTTGGATTTAAAGCGAACTCTCGAAAAAATCCGCCAACAACAGGCAGGAATGCAGACTCTTAATGTTTGGTAAGGTTTTTAGTAAGGACTTCAGTCATTGAGGTTGAAAGTCCTTGCTGCGAACAAGTTTTTACGGTTTAATTAAATTTGGTCGGGATTTGCGATAGTTGGCAAGCATTCTTTTTGGTTTAAAAACGAGCGAGTCAATTAACGGAATTCCAGTGACGGCTAGAGATGTTATTATCGTTCCTCCTACAACTAATATTTCTCTGGGTTCAACCCCTGCTAAGTGAGATTTTAATTTTAAAAAGGTTAGAAATGCTACTGACAAACTCATACAAAATCCGGCAGTAAGGAAAGCTCTTTGGGTAGCATCTACTTCAAGAATTTGTCGGGCTATCTGCTGGTCAATCAGCTTATTAAATACCGAATTGACTATCTTGTAAATCAGGGAGGCCAGCGCTAGAATCAAGACGACGCTAAAGCTATTAGCATACAAGGAAAATGATAAAAGCAGCATAATAACTGCTACTATCGTAACATTTCCGATTGTAAAATTCGTAATCCTTCCTCCTAGTATTAAGGCTCCAAGTAAAGTTACTGCAATCGAAACCAGCACTGACCCAGCATACACAAAACTCATTAATTTATAATCGATCGTACCCTGCGCGATATCAAAAAGCATACTGGTTAATCTGCTGCTAATAACACTATAAAATATCAATCCTATTAACCCTCCACATAAAGCTAAAAACCAATTAAAATCATATTTGTTTAATTTGGCTGCAATGGCGATTTCGGCGACTGAAAATCCTAAGAAGCCACTCGTAACACTGATGGGAAGCATGATAGTAGTAGTCCCAAAATGCCAAAATAAGCCACCCGGCGAAGAGAGGAAATTAGGAATTTCACTCAAGAAAAGTATCAAAACTATTAACAGCAAACCGCACATACAAGTTGCTAAAATCAAACAGAACATAAAAGTCAGCCTGAATACCGACAAAAAATTAGTTTTTTGCGGTACGGGCAGGGATGCTGTTGTGACTTGCAATTCTATTGTATGAGTTTCTGGTTCCGAATTTGCGCGCAAGATGATTTGGCGGTTGTAAGTTTGACTTTCCAGCAATTTGCTCGTATCGACGGCGATTGTGCACTCGATATCATTGCTTTCAAATGCCTGCGGTTCAAAGGAGATCCAAGAGTGGTCGTAGGGCGTGTGGGGCGGATCGTTCGGATGCGGCGCGACTTCCCACCTGCCACAAAGTATTGTATCGGGAATTGGGTTGCTAATTGCAATAGTTTGTGTTAAGATTTCTCCATATTCAGTAGCTGTGAATTGAAGGCGATCGCGCTCAATTCTAACTTTCGGCAAGCTGCTGACATCCAAAGATTCTAGCGCAGTTAAAGCATCCGCAGCCGATGGATATCTGTCTTGCAATCTCGGCGCTACCATCCTCTCCAACCAATTCATCCAACCCTGCTGCAATGGCGGTACTAAATGCCGGAAATGAATGCCATAATTGGCATCAACTAAATTACCGACATCCGCAGATTTCGTACCAGTTAACAAGCAAATCAGCGTTATCCCCAAGCCGTAAAGATCCGAGGCTTTGGTTAATTCTCGGTTGAACATTTGTTCGGGTGGCATGAATCCCATCGTGCCTTTGACAACGCTGCTAGCCGCGATATTTCCACCTCCTAGCCGAGCAAAACCGAAGTCTACTAAATAAACATTGAGTTCGTCATCTATCAACAAGTTTTCTGGTTTGATGTCGCGGTGGATTACGGGCGGTTTTTGGGATTGCAGGTAAGCTATAATTTCTAAAGTGGCGATCGCAATTTGCTTGATATCCGGCGGCGAAAAAGTCCGCGCGACAGCAGATTCGGCATTTTTGTATTCCTGCACCATGCAGAAACCGCTGTCAGTTTGAAAGTAACCGTTCAGGGGGGGTAAAAGAGAAATAGCCCAAAAAGCGGAGAAAATCTGATAAATTAAGTGACATGG
>NZ_JAUBRH010000058.1:0-44176 GCF_036701775.1 Microcoleus sp. N9_A2
GTTTTTGAGTAACAGCTTGCCGGATATTCTAAGGCGGCTACTTTTGGCTGCAATCATTTTTTAGTCTAAACTACAGTTATAAAGCATAGCTTTTTAAGGGGGGCTAGGGGGGATCGGGCTTAACTCAAAGGTATTGAGTTAAAACCTTGTAGGTTCTGGCTGTGGCGGCTTTAAAATTCCACATCTTCGCGCTCATTTGCGTCTGTTCTGGGAGTATCCAAACCTTTCGCGGCCCAGCGCATTGTTTCAATGTATTTTGCCAGACTCGCCACAGTCGGAGCCTCAAACAAACTGCTGACTGGTAACTCGACTTGCAAAGCGTCCCGAATGCGAGAAATCAACTGAGTTGCTAGCAGGGAATGCCCGCCTAGTTCAAAGAAATTATCGTAGATACTAACTTGCTGTTTGTTCAAAACCTTAGCCCAAATTTTCCCGATCGCGTTTTCGAGATCTGTCCGAGGCGCTACATAATTTTCTGTTATATCTTCGCTATCTGTATCTATCTTAGGTAATACTCGGCGATCGACTTTACCGTTGGGCGTCAGCGGCAGAGACTCCAACACTGCATAAGCTGAAGGCACCATATATGCTGGCAACTTTTCTTTCAAAAATTGGCGCAAGTCACTTGATTTTAGATTTTGACTTTCTGATTGTTCATTGATGCCGTCAGGAATAACATAAGCTACCAAATGTTTATCGTCTGGGATGTCTTCCCTCACAATTACTACTGCTTCGCGCACTTGTGGATACTGGCACAAAGCCGCTTCAATTTCTCCCAATTCGATGCGGTAGCCGCGAATTTTTACTTGGTTATCAACGCGACCTAAAAACTCTATGTTGCCGTCAACCCGATAGCGACCTAAATCACCTGTTTTATAAAGACGCGAACCAGGTTTATTGCTAAAAGGATTAGGAATGAATGCAGCAGCCGTTAAATCAGGTTGGTTGAGGTAGCCTCGCGCCAGTCCATCACCACCTATGTACAATTGGCCTGCAACACCGATCGCCACCGGCTGCAAATCCGCATCCAGGAGATAAATTTGCGTGTTGGCAAGAGGGCGGCCGATGGGGATAGATGTTGCGGTTTCTGATACGTCTTGCACCTCATAATAAGCCGAAAAAGTTGTATTTTCGGTCGGCCCGTAAACGTGAATTAATTTAGTGGTTGGATTGTGTTTTATAACTTTTTTCACCCATCTTATATCCACCGCTTCTCCGCCAAACAGCAAGCAGCGCAGCGAATTAAAAGCTTGTGGTAAAACTCTAGCAATTTGTTGAAATAAGGCTGTTGTTAAAAACAAAACGGTGATGTTTTGTTGGAGCAGTTCTAAGGCTAAATCATGAGGCGAAAGGGTAATATTTGTGCTAATTCCCACGAGTTGAGCGCCGTTAAGCAAGGCTCCCCAAATCTCGAAGGTGGCTGCATCGAATGAAGCGTTTGATGCTTGGGCAATTTTATCGGTAGGTTCTATTTTTATATAGTTGGTGTTGAGTACCAGCCGATTTACTGCTTTGTGGGTGACAGCAACTCCCTTGGGTTTTCCTGTGGAGCCAGATGTGTAAATAACGTAAGCTAGGTTGTCTGCTGTTATGGTGTTGGCGGGATTTTCTGCACTTTCTTTGGCGATTTGTTCGGAATCGCGATCGCAATAAATCACCGAGTGTGAGAAGTCTCTGAAATTCTCAATCAATTTATCCTGAATTAACAATACTTTAACTTGAGCATCTTCCAGCATCAAGTTTAGCCGATCGCGCGGATAGCTCGGATCTAACGGTAGGTAAGCTCCTCCCGCTTTCAGTATAGCCAACATCCCGACAATTAGGTCGATCGATCGCTCTGCACAAAGCCCCACTAAAACCTCCGCCCCCACGCCCAGTTTTTGTAGGTAGCGCGCCAGTTGGTTGCTGCGACTGTTGAGTTCTCTGTAAGTCAGGTGCTGGCTGTCGAAAGTTAGGGCGACATCCTCCAGATGCTGCAGGGATCGCTCCTCAAATAACTGATGAATGCACTTATTTTGAGGATAATCTGTCCGAGTATCGTTCCATTCTCTGAATAATTGATTCACTTCATCCTCCCTCAATAAAGGTAAGTTAGCGATTCCTTGTTCTGGATTAGCCACAATGCTTTCCAGCAGCGTTTTAAAATGCCTCAGCATCCGGCAGATCGTAACTTCATCAAATAAATCCGTATTGTACACAGCTACGCCTCTCAGGCCTTCCGAATCTTGCCACTGTTCACCGTATCTGCTCCTAAACTTATCGGAAGCTTCCCACAAATGCAGCTCTAAATCAAAGCGGGTTGTTTGAGTCTCTAAATGAAAAGAGCTCAACTTTAACTCGGGCAATTCTAGCTCGTCCACAGGCCCATTTTGCAGGCCGAATACTACCTGAAACAGCGGGTGGCGATTCAACGATCGCTCTGGGTGCAATTCCTCGACTAGCTTCTCAAAAGGCAAATCTTGGTGAGCGTAAGCTCCCAGGGTTACTTCCCGCGCCCGGCCCAAAAAATCTCGAAATGTCGGGTTTCCCGAGCAGTCTGTTCGCAGCACTAAAGTATTGACAAAAAAACCGATTAATGTTTCAATTTCGCTGCGGTTGCGATTGGCGATCGGCGAACCTACAACAATATCTTCTTGTTGCGAGTAACGGTAAAGCAAAGTTTGAAATGCAGCGAGCAATGTCATAAATAAAGTCGCTCCTTCTCGCTGCGAGAGCGCTAAAAGTGCGTCCTTCAGCTTTTTTGGCAGTTCTAAATATTGAGTTTTCCCCCGATAATTTTGCCTAGCTGGTGCAGGGCGATCTGTGGGCAAATTTAACGCCGAAATCCCGTGCAATTGCTGCCGCCAATAAGCTAGCTGAGTTTCTAATACTTCACCTTGCAGCCATTGGCGCTGCCACTCGGCAAAGTCGGCATATTGAAGTGATAATTCTGGTAGGGGAGATGGCTGTTGATTTATCAAAGCTGTATAGATTGCCTCCAGTTCTCGAATTAACACCCCGATCGACCAATCATCGGAAGCTATGTGGTGCATATTTAGCAATAGAATATGCTCGGTTTCTGTCAGCCGCAGGATGGTGATTCGCATCAGCGGCCCGGTGGATAAATTGAAAGGGCAAAGAGATTCTGCTGCGGAGAGTTTTTTTGCTTCTGTTTGCCGTTGTTCTGGCGGCAAATATTGCAAGTCTAATACTTTTAAATTAGTCTTAAAAGCGGGAGAAATTATCTGCACTGGTTGACCTGATACCGCTGCAAAAGTGGTTCGCAAAGTTTCGTGTCGCTGCACTATTTCGTTGAAGGTTTGCTCTAAGGCTGTTAAGTTGAGGGAACCAGTTAAGCGCAGTGCTGTTACTACATTATAGAAAGGGTTTTCCGGTGCGAATTGGTCGAGAAACCATAAGCGCTGCTGGGCAAATGATGCCGGAAAGACAAACACTTCGGCTTCGGAGGAAATATTTAGGTTTTGTCGATCGTTTGTAAAGGAATTGTCATAAATTTCTGATGCCATATCTGTTGCTCTTAGGGGATGGGATGTGTTAATTTTTTGATGGCGCGGGGTGGCTTTTTGACGGTGCGATCGTCTCTTAAAACTTTCGCGAGCAAAAGATCGGAACCTTTAATATAATAAACCTGGGTGCGGGAGTGCGGGAGAAGGGCGGGCAAAAGAAACCGGATTTCTGGCCGCAGGATCAAGTTATCCGTTGAGGGGCTAGGAGTGCCACCCCCCAATCAAATTTAGTCGCAGAAGGGGTCATGAGGCTGGTGATTCGGGTGCAATCGGGTGAGTTAGATGCGATAATTACCGGGAGCAATCCGTGGAGAGGTCAAGCTGTATAGCAATCCTCAATGATTTGTGTAATTCTTGTAGGGGCAAACCCCCCGTGGTTGCCCCGATGCAGGCTGGGGTAGGCACTCTTAGCACTACCCTACATATTTTTACAACTGATGCGAGGATTGCTATAGTATGATTTCTAATTGCACAAAGTGTTCTTGGGGGGATTAAGAGCGGGATAGCTTTGCTTCACGCAATTTTCTCACATTTCTAGCTTAGCGACTACTATTGATTAAACAGTGTTCGCAATCTTTTAGATCAACTCACTATAAACTTGCGACCTGATGCAGGCAAAATACTTAAGAACACTGAACGTGCAGTTTAAATTAGAGGTTATAGGCTAATGGCGCAGCGGAACGTATACTCGTCAAAGGGCGAGCCAGAGGATGCACAATCAGCAGAAGAAGTCCTCCACTCAGTAATGCAAGAACTGGACGCTTTGCATGAAAATGTCAAAGGCCAGTTAAATCAAGACATTACACGGCTGCAAACTGAAAAAAATCACTTGATTGACGATATTGAAGGCCTGAGAGAGCAATATCGCAAATTGCAGTCTCAGCAAATGGAATCTCTGTCTGGGCGATACATTCAGCAGCAGCAATTGTGGCTGAAGCAGTTGGCTCAAGTTTTGGCTCACAATTTGCAGGATTTGTTGGTGCAGCGGTTCAACGAACTCAGCGCTAACTCAGGGAATTCTCTCAGCAGCCCGATTCCCAGCGGCGAGTTCCCGATACCCCTGCCGCCGAGCAACTACGACGAACGAGCTTCGGAGTTGCTGGCGGCGCTGGATGAAAGGATCGATCGCAGTTTCCAGATGCTGGAACAAGATTTAACCAGTTACGAAAGCGAGCTTTCCGTGCGGCTCAACAACATGAAAACCCTGGAACTGCAAGGGGAAGAGCTGTTACAAAATCTCGTAAACCGCATCAGGGAAGAACTCGAAGAAGAAGAAGCATATCTTGAGAATCCTTTCGATGCTCAAGATTCTTATGTCGAGGAATCAACTAATTCTGTTAATTCTGTCCGCCCGCAATTTCTGCAGCCAACACCTGTGGAAACGCCACGAGAACCCGTGCCACAGCCTTCTTCAGCGCCTGCTGCAACTGTTAAAGCATCTTCTCAAGTACAGACAGGTTTGGTGCTGGCTTTGTCTTCGGCGGTGGTATTGTCGCTGTTTAATGTTTGTTTGAGAATTCTGATTAAAAGCAAAAATCCTCGGATGGTTTTTGGGTTGTTTGAATTTCCGGGGGTGGTGACTCCAGGTTTTGGAAATTCTTTGTTGATTTTGTTGATGCGGCTGATCGTGGTGATGGCTTTGATGCCGATATTGGCGACATTTCTGTATCCTTCTGTGTGGAAAGATATTAGGCGGTTGTTTGAGTCGGGCGATCGAGCTTTGTGGAGCAAGGTTTTAGGAAGCGCATTTTTTCTGTTTTTGTCTCAGGTTTTGATTTATTTGGCGATCGGCAATATTCCAGCCGGGATTGCGATTACGATTTTCTTTATTTACCCGATCGTCACCGTACTAGGTTCTTGGATCTTGTTTGGCTCTCGCCCTAGCAAAGTCGGCTTTTTCGCGATCGTCGGGATTACCGCAGGTCTGATTTTAGCTGGGTGGCCGAGTTTTGCGGCCCAAGCTCCGGGCGGCGGCAATGTCGGGGTGGGAGTCACGGCGGCACTGACTTCTGGGATTACCTTTGCAGGTTACGTATTGCTGACGCAAATGGCCGCGGGCAAGCTGCACCCAATTCCTTTTAGTTTAGTTAATTTCGCCGCGATTTTTGTATTTTCCTCCCTGAGTTTGTGGGTGCCACTGTCGGAAAATTTTTCTCCTAAAATCGACCCCAATGTTTGGCCTGGTTTGATTGTGGGAGGTGTTGTTTTAGGGGTGCTGACGCTGTTTAGCTATCTTTTGAATAATTTTGCCATCCGCTTTGCGGGGGCAGCCTTAGCGTCAGTAATTGGCACTTTGGGGCCGGCGATGACTGCACTCTTCGGTTTTCTAATTATCAATGAGAAGTTGCAGCCTGTGGCAATTCTCGGCATGGCTGTGGTGACGTTGAGCGTGGCTGCTATGAGTGTGGAACGCATACTCGCTCCTCAAAAGAAGGCTAGTTAGGGCAAGAATTTGGGCGATCGGCCATTCAGAAACCCGGTTTCTTCAAGAAACCGGGTTTCTCTGTGCGGAGACAAGATTAAACAACAGAAACAACCACTCGAAAACCCACAATACTAGCCTTACAATCCGGCTGATATCTAAGGCGACACGCGCTGCGACAATTCGGAGGATGATCGTTCCAAGAACCCCCCCGCAACAACCTCAGCGAACAGTCCGCGTCAGACTCCCAAACGCTACCATCAGCAGGCGCACCGTTATAATTATTGTGCCAAGAATCCGCGCACCATTCCCAAACATTTCCGTGGAAATCGTACAATCCGAAAGCATTAGGTTTAAAACTGCCAACATCTGTCGTTTGAAAGCGATAAACTCCCTTCGGCGCATCAGCGTAATTAGAATTCCCGTTGTAATTTACTAACTCACTGGTAATCGTTTCCCCAAAGTGAAACGGCCCCGTAGTTTGTCCCCGGCAAGCATATTCCCATTGGGCTTCGCTAGGCAAGCGATAATTCTTACCCGTTTTGCGAGAAAGTCGATCGCAAAACTCCACAGCCTCGTACCAAGATACATTTTCTACAGGTCGATTTGCACCTTTAAAACGGGCAGCATCGGGATTGAGAAATATTTTAATTTCCGGCAGCGCCGCCACTGCTTTCCACTGGGCTTGAGTGACGGGAAATTTGCTAATATAGAAAGATCCTAAAGTTACTGGGTGCTGCGGTTTTTCGTCGCTGTCACCCCGATTTTTTGGAGAACCCATGAGGAAAGTACCGCCAGGAACAGATACCATTTCCAGCAGTGTACTGCTACCAAGATGTTCTTCAAAAAAACGCGCTTGACCGCTGTTAACATTAGTTTGCTTCCCGCGCTTGTCTACTGTCACCACCTGAAATTCAAAGGTGCTTTTGACAGCGGATATTCTCTGCGCTGCCTTGTTCGGAGGCGGATTGGTGTTAGATTTTTCTCTGCTATTGACAGAGATATTGCTATTAATTTGCCCGCTGTTATTTAGCGGAGTATTAATAGCAAGTGGGTCTCCCTTGGTCATAGCAGAATTTAAAGCAAGTGGGCCTCCCTTGGTCACAGCAGAATTTAAAGCAAGTTGTCCTCCCTGGACAAAAGGGGGTTGGGGAGGTAAAGAATAGAGATTTAAAGCTTTGATTACTTCATCAGCAGATTGATATCTATTTTTGAGATAATCTTCAATTAACTTATCTAAAATTTTTGTCAACTCGCTGCTGACTTTTGTGCCGGCGGGCAACCGTTCTCTCCAAATCCAGTTGCCATTTATCGCGTCGTAAAGGTCATCGGAACCATCAACTTTTGGCAAACATTGAGTTAGCAGTCTCAGGCAAGTTATTCCCAAACTGTACAAATCGCTTCCGGGGAAAACTTGACCGCGCATTTGTTCTACCGGCGAATATCCGGGCGTTCCTACCGTCGTGCCTACTTTGCTCATCAGGGAGCCCGTTACTTGTTTGGAAATGCCAAAATCTATCAAAACTAACTCTCCGCGCCCTCCTCTTCGGAAAGCTGAATTGCGAAAATTTCCCGCCTTTGGCAGGGATGAGCTAACAGAGGTGCGGCGGCGCATGATATTCTCAAGTTTGATGTCTCGGTGAATGACATTGCGATCGTGCACAAATTTCAAAATCGGCAGTACATCTGCCAACAACTGCCAAATTTTTTCTTCGCTAAAAACACCCTGCTGAGTTAATTCTGCTAGTAAAGTTTGCCCCTCAATCAACTCTTGTACTAAATAAAGTCGCTTGTCTTGTTCAAAATAAGCAATTAATCGAGGAATTTGGGGATGTTCACCGAGTTCGTAAAGTCGTTTCGCTTCTGCCTTAAACAATTCTGTGGCTTTTTCAAGTGCGGAGGTTCCTTGAAATTGGGGTACAAACTGCTTAATTACGCAGGGATCGTCCATGCGATCCGTATCTACCGCTTCATAAGTTCTGCCAAATCCCCCTTCGCCCAACAGTCGAATCACGCGGTAGCGGTTTCTGAATAGAGGGTTGAGGCCTTGAGCTCCGCAACTTTGACAGAATTTAGAATTGTCGGGATTGAAAGGATTAGAACACTTGGGATTAGAACAGTAGAACATATCTGGGAAGAAATGATCCGGTTAAGATTATGATATATCTTTTACGCTTCCTCATGGAATATTAACAATTAATAATTGATTATTGACAATTGACCATAGGGAGGGCATTACCCCCCGCTTGTTTAGCCCCAATGGAGAAAGTAGAAGGCAGAATTTAAAACGTCAATTAATCCAAAGAAAGCGATTTGAGGGCCAAAAATGCCAGCGCGATCGACCGATTTTAGCAACGCACTCAGTGCAATTAGCAACCAACTTGACCCGCAGCTTATAATTTGAGGGATGCCTGAAAAAATGTTCGTTGATATTTGGATTGCCATCTGGTACATATTCATTACGATCGTTCAGAATCTGTATCGACTCATCTAGAGGCGTACCTTATGTTACTGAGAACTGCTATAGTTTCAGTCTAATCATTCTCATCAAACACAATAAAATTTCTTTAACATTCTGCAACGATTTGGCAAAGCCAACGTGTAGCATCTGTTTTGTCTCTCCCTCGGTGCCATGCTGACAGAAGGATGCGTCCTCCTCCCTCTAATGGCGATCGGTCCTGGGAGGACATCTTCGATCGCATTTTCAAAGGCTCGTTCAGAAGTTCTTTTAATAGCAATATTTCCTAGATTATCGAAGCTGGGCGATCGATCGGTTTTCCATCTGAATCGAAACAGGACATGGCAGTGCCTGGAAACAATTTAATCAATTCTCTCTTCATATCGGGATAATTATCAAATACTGTCATCCATACAGAAAAGAAACCCTTGCTTTGAGCAAATTCCAGCACCAGATCTCTAGCTTGAACGCATCGATCTAAAGTTTCAAAAAGATCTCTACATTTTTCTGCTGCTGTCCATATTTCTTCACGCTGCTGCCATCGTTTATCCCTTGGTGCTGGCCTATCCCAACCAGAGGCTTGATGCCGTTGTAAACCTACTAAATATAGCAATGCTTGCGCTTTAGTTTTCTGCTGGTTATTCATATTATCGGTTAACCGCACAAACCCACCTTTTGAGTAAACAAAAGCAAGCAAAGTATTATCACGATCTGGCCAGAGAAAGTTGTCAATTTCAACGATTCGATCGCCTTTAACCGAGTTGCAGTTGGGACAACCCAATAAAAAATTAGTCCACTCAGTTTCCAGCTCTGGATGCAAAACTTTGGGGATAATATGCTCGACTGCCAGACCTACAGGGAGACTACGTTCGCAATAGCTGCAATAGATGCCTAATCGTCCTTCAAGATCTCCAATCGCATCTTGATATCGGATATAGATTTTGGGGGCTACTCCGCGTTCCACAGGTCTCATTGGGATCTCTCCTTAGCCTTAGCCATTGCCTCCAGCTTGAGCAATGCACTTAATCCAGGATTACTGGAGAAGGGTTCCACTGCTTGGCGATAGGCTGCTTCTGCTGCTTCTAGTTGCCCAGAGTGGCTTTCTTCTGGGTTTTGGAGTAGTTCAAAATATCTTTCTGTGGCTTCATTTAGTTCGTGAGCCTTTAAACTTTGTTGCGGAACTTCTACCAATTGAATATCTTCGGCAATGTCTTCGATCGATTGGTTTTCGTATTCTAGAAACTCTATATCTTCAATCTCGAAGCTTCTCAACTCACCTTGACCGATCGATTGAATAATAAAGGGTGAATGGGTGGTGCAAACAAACTGAATTGATGGGAATGTCGTTTTGAGGTCATCTACCACTTGACGTTGCCATTTCGGATGGAGATGTACATCTATTTCATCAATTAGGACTAGCCCTGATGTTTGTTGCAAAATCAGAGGCGATTTTTGACTAGACATATCCGACTCTTCGGTTAGGAAAGAGGCATTTTGAGTAACGATTTTGATGGCAATATCGGCAATTAGACCTACCATCATTTTTTGACCAGCACTAAGGTTACTAAAGGGCTGGGGGTTGCCTTGGATGGAAACAACAATTTCCGATCGCTCTGGGTCAAACCATAGGTCATCTGCGTTGGGAATACAACGCAAAATAGCAAACTTTACAACCTTGTAACCAGGGCGCATTTGTCCCTGTCGATTGACTGAAGCGATCGCTTCTTTCTGGAACCAAGTATGGAGATCGGCGATTCTAATCCGTTCTTCAAAGCAGTCATAGAAGGCATCCCAACGGCGGGCGGGGCTGGTGTGGGTAGTTGCTTTGGGATCGCGTTGGTTGGAGGGTAGCCAAGCTCGACCTGCGCCGTAGTACGCGACGATGGGTAGCCAGATTTTTTCGCCTGCTTCAACCTGTTGAAATAAAGTGGAGATAATTTCTAGAGCTTGTTTGGCTTCTGTGTTGGAGGTTCTAGAGCCGTTAGCTTTGATTTGTCTGAGCCATTGGACTGGCTGACTGTTAATCGTGCCGATCGCTTTAATCTGGACGGGTTTTCGTTCTATAAATTGGGTGATGGTGTCGGATTCGATCGCTTCTAAGCGGATTTCTGAGGGAAGAATGTTACGGCGGCTATTGTTGAGGGTTGTGTCGGGGGAGTTGACCAGCCAAATTCCAGCCGCGATCGCCAAAGCATCCAGGATCGTCGTTTTACCTGTGCCATTGTCCCCAACTAGTAAGGTAAATTGGGGATGCAAGTCAAGGGTATAGTCTGAAAATTTCTTGAAGTTTTCGATTTCTACTCGGTCAATTCTCATGGTAATGTCCCACTGTCGATCGGTATTCAGCTTGTAATTTGTAGCATAGAAATCATCGTATAGCAGTTGAGAGTTGACAGTTGACAGTTACATATAGCGATCGCAAATGAATTGTAAATCACCAATCATGTATAATAATGAGGACGTAAATCTCAGTAGGAGTTGAGATGTCCCAAAAGAAATCGGCAGAAAAATTTGTGGAGCATGAAGTCCAAGCTTTATTGGAACTCGAAAATTTTATTGCCAGCAATCCCGACCCAAGAGAACTTAAAAGAGCTGCTTCTATCCGCATGTTAATTGAAGGGGTCCGCCGCGAAACTATTCAAAAGATATTGGGAGTATCATCTCCATTTATCAGTAAGTGGAAAATCAATTATGCGTTGCATGGAATTGAAGGGTTGCGCTTAAATCATCAGGGTTCGCGGGGACAACTTAAGCCTGAAGAACGAGCGGAAGTCATCCAATGGTTAACCAATAAAAACCAGTGGGATTTATCCGAATTATCAAATTATATAGCCGAGCGATATCAGATTGAATTTCAATCAAAAACTAGCTACTACCAACTTTTTAATTCAGCGGGAATTAGCTGGAAAAAATCTCAAAAAAAGAATCCAAAACGTGATGAAGAACTCGTCAAAAAAAAGCACCAAGAAATCTGTGAGATTCTGGAAGAACACCGCTGGGCTATAGAATCGAGAAAGCTTGTGGTGTATTTGATTGATGAGTGTCATCTATTGTGGGGAGATGTCTGTGGTTATCTTTGGGGAAGGCGCAACGAGAGAATAGAAATACCACTGGTAAATCAGAGAGAAAAACAAACTTATTATGGCGCAGTAAATTATTTAACTTTCACAGTTTGTTCTGCGAGAATATGCAACGGCAAATTCTGAGAATACAGTGGCTTTCTTAAAAGACTTACAATCTTTAAATCCCGAAGCTAGACATTTGATTATTTGGGATGGAGCCAGCTATCACAAATATAAAGAAATGAAAGCTTACCTAGAAGAAATTAATCAAGGTAAGGAGCGGGATGAATGGCCTTTAACTTGTGTCTTGTTTGCTCCTAATGCTAGGCGAGCAGAATCCAGTCGAAGATATTTGGCTTCATGCCAAGACTTGGGTGAGAAAGTTTGGGAATCGGATCGGTTCTTTTTCCTTGGTTAAATGGTTCTTCAATTTTACCATACAGTCACAAAGCTTTGACTTTCCCAAGTTACACAAATTTGGTATTTTTGAACCAACACTCAATGGAACTGCTGCTCGATCGAATCCTTAATTAATTTACGAATGATTTGCGATCGCTATAGTACCCGAATCAAACCGTTTCTCGATCGAGGGATCGCGGGATCTATTCATGAAGTTATTTATGTCAAGATCGATGTGGCGGTTGCTATAGTAGATCGCCTGGAATTCTCTACAAACTGTTTGCCGCATTCCTTACAGCGATAGCACTGCTTCCCCCGTCGATAACCGTTTTTGGACAACTGCTCCGATTGACAATGAGGACATTTCATTACTTTCATTACATTGCTTGACCGACCTTCCCCCACATACGACTCTAAATACGACACCAACAAGTCCTCAATCTGCTGTACCAGTTGTTGGCGATGCTGTCGATCCCGGTTGCGAAGTGCCGACAGAATGACAGCATTACTGCTGTGAACGCAAACCTCCGCTAACAGGCTGCATTGCGCCTCCCCCAAGCTGGGATTTCTTTGCTTCAACAGACTCGCCATAAAGTCGATCGCTTCCTGAGTCATACTTTCATCGATCGACTGGAAAATCTCGCGCGCTATATAAAACTGCACGAACACCACCCGCGATACAGGCTGTTCAAACATCTCTGCAACAGCAGTAACCAGGGTATAAATCATTTCGCGCAGCGGTAACTGAACGATTTCCGCTGTGTTCGCCTGCGCCCACATCGCCTTAACGCGATCGGCATGACGCAGCTCCATTGCATTAAAAATGGCAGCTTTATCAGGAAAAAACTGATACAGAGAACCGATGGCTGTCCCTGCTTTTGCTGCAATTAGATGGGTAGTCGCCTCGGAATAGCCCACCTCGTCAAACACTGCTGCTGCTGCATCCAAGATTTTTTCGACTCTTTCTTTACCCCGCTGCTGTTTCGGTTGACGGCGCAAACTGCTTGACGAATGCGAATATTCTGTCATATTCTAGAAAAGCGACAAATCTCTCACAATTTTATGTCTAAAGGAGAACACCATGCAGTCTATGCTTCCCGGTGCACCTTGGTTGTTGGCACATAAGTCGATGCTGGCAGCGAACCAACCTCGCAAAATTTCCTTGTATGGCACCGACTATGTGATGTGGAAAGATCTTGCCGGAACCATCCATGCCTTGCCCAACGCCTGTCCGCACATGGGAGCAATGCTGTCAGAAGGATGGTGCGAAGCCGAAAGCGATCGCACAAGCGGTGTCGTCTGCCCGTTCCATGCCCTGAAGTTTGATGCTGAAGGCTGCACCGTATTACCCGGATCTAATAAAAAAACATTGCCTTTACTAAAACCGTTAGAGCTGATTATTCAAGATGACTTCATTTGGTCTTATGGGGGATACGAGCCGCAAGTCCCCATTCCCAATGTGCTCAAGGAAATCGCAGAAACTTACTACTTCATCGGGCATACCGCCGATCGCAGTATCGAGACGGATTTGCTGACCATGCTGCTAAATATGCACGACTATAATCATCAAAACGGCACTCACCGGGACTTGTTTAGGATTACCGATGTGGAATTTCATCAATTCATTGATGAAGGACATCAATCCCATGCGTTTTACGATATGCCTACTGCCCCTTACAGCTTGGCAGAAAAGCTCAGAAAGCCAGATTTATTGCTACTGCCCAGCACCATTAAAGCACACCTAGAAAATCATTTCCCATCTCTAGTAATTTTTCATGGAGAAATGCCATTCGGCAAAGCTGCACAGTGTCATATATTCGTACCAGAATCCGAGAATCGAACACGGACTTATATTTTGCTGTTCGGTCAAGCAAAGCATCCTATATTTAAGGTGTTGGGGGGGACGTATCTCAATTTTGGCAAAGTTGTCGTGGATCAAGATGCGGATATTTTAGGAAAAATTTATCCCGATACGCCTCAGAAAATTAAACTCAATAATGAAGTGGGGATGGACTGGGTACGACGCAACTTTGAAAGCTTTCCAAATGTGAAGGAGCCTAATCTTTCAAGGTAGATACTGAAGATGGCTTCAGCGTCATGCCATACCGATAGCTTAAGCAGTAAAATTGGGAATTAAATTTGAATTGCTGAGAATTCTGTGAAGCAAGGTTTGAAGCGAATGCTCCGTTAGTATTCTATTGTATTCTACCAAGTATAGAAACAAGAAAAATTAAGACTAAAAACTAAAAGGGCGATCCTCTTCGTTGGCGTAGCCCCCGTAGATACTGTCTTCACCTGTCAAGGGGTAGTGATCGCATAATTAGGGTCGAAAGGCTTTTGGGACTTTAAAATACCAAAAGCCAAATGCACCAACTTCCGCATCAAAGCACCAATTACCTGCATTTTCACCTTTCCACGACCCAATAATCGCTCACTCATCGCTTTCAACAAAGGGTTATAACGCATAGCCACTACCGCTGGCATATACAAAGCTTTTCGCAGTCGGACGTTTCCGGTACAAGACAAACGAGTTTTGCCCTTAACTGAAGTCCCAGAAGTACGTTCGCTGGGAGTTAAACCAGCATAGGCTGCTAATTGACGAGCATTATCATAATCGGAAACATCACCAATTTCAGCTAATAATATAGAAGCTGTTAAATCGCCAATGCCAGGAATTGAGGTTAACAGCTCGCGCTGTTGTTTTAAATTTGGGTGTTGGTCAAAATGGTCACTAATCAGTTTTTTGATTAGTTGTTCTTGCTGTTTTAGATAGTCCAAATGTTCCTGGGTAAGGGCAGCAACTGTTGGCGTAGCTGTTTCCAAACGGTTTTGTTCGCTCGTCATCATTTCTGTGACTGATTCGAGTCGCCGTAACAAGGCTTGTAATTCCTTGACTTCGGGTGCAGTAGGTGTCCATAATGATGGTTTCATCGCCGCACAAAAACGAGCAATCAGTGCTGCATCTACGGAGTCTGTTTTAGTTCTCAGAAGTTCGCTTTTGGCAAACCCTTTAATACGAGCCGGATTGACGATACTTACCTGAAAGCCAAGCCCATAAAGGAATTCGGCTAAGGCTTCGCCGTAAATGCTAGTGGCTTCCATGCAAGCATGGAGTTCGACTACACTTTGTTGTTTGAGCCAGTTATGTAAACTCTCAAAACCTTGAGTATTGTTCGTAAACTTTTTGGGTTTAGTCGCACGACTTTCGGTCAGTAATGAGACATAAAAGTCTTTTTTACTGATGTCTATGCCTAAGACTGTTGTCATTATTTGCTCTCCATGTACTCCGATCTATTAAAGAACTTGACAGGCAATTAATACTAACCTTGTGAATGCAGGCTTTCTCGCTCAGAGCGAGAGCCTAAGATACCGCCTGTGCTTGGTGCGCCTGTCATCAGTAATGGGAGCTTATCTACACAACAGACTTGTTTAGTCTAAGGGGCGGGCCAACTTCACCGATTTCTGATGTCCTCTTGCTCACACTTTCGCCTGTTACAGAACCGTTTCTACAAAACTTTCCTTGTTTCTTTAGATTCACTTCGTCGATCGGTACGATCAACTGATCATCGGTACGATCGCCCACTTGTCGGTACGATCTCCTGATTGTCGGTACCATCGCCCACTTGTCGGCTCGAGCGCCCACTTGTCGGTACGATCGCCTGATTATCGGTATGATCGAATCAATGACGTGGCGATCGACTAACTCACTCTTTTAAGATACAAGGGGCGGGCTTCGCTAACGCACCGAATAGAAGAGCGATCGACCCACAGTAATAGCGTACCTACGTGCCAAAGTGGATAAGTGCTGCGCGTATCGCGATGAACCACACCGCGAGCGTGGCAAATAGGTAGAGGTAGAACCGAAGTATGATGAGATTGAATGTGCAATGAACAGCACTATGCAATGTACGAAACACAACGAATACCCACGCGGCGTTCACATACACTGTATCCACCTGCTTTGTGATGAACAGGTATAGGACAAGCGCATAGAAAAGTACCGGAATCTCGAACAGGTTCTTGAGGTTATCCGATGGATTGGATACGCTTGGTGGGGAAATTTGTGCCAGTGTACCCGGTACAGCAAGTTCTTTCTGGGTGAGCTTTCTACTGGTGATAAAACTGATACGGCGAATGTACATATATGCCCAGACTAAGAATGTTAGAAACACTGTTGCAAAGAAGGGACTGAAAATTGTATCTTGCGTCATTTCTACCTCTCAAATTTGATGGTTATGATTGTTGGTGGGCGAGAAAGTGCGCCCTATGGAATGTACAAGGCTTGAAGAAACATAGAATAATGTAAATCCAATGAAAGGATGGAGTATTTCGAGGTGAAGAGGACTTGTGAGATGAATGCTGGAAAATTGTAGTCCAAGCAGCACTGGCAAACTTGCGGCGAGATGTCGTATTCTGCGTGAGAAGGGGGCTATTAACGACCATCCCAGTAATACTAATGACAGCCCACTGTACCCTCGCACGAACCAAACATGAATATTCCACCATGCAGGATTATTGAAGTAGGCAACTCCCACCGTTAATAACTGAGCAATCAAGCAGACATTAAAGATGATTGAAGTCACATAAAAGCTGATGAGTATCCCACGTGTGGGAGTGCCATCAGGCTCTATTTCCAAACTGGTTATCATGTCAAGTTGCTTTGGAGTTTACAAGGATAATATAATTCGAGTGTTGCAATGCTTCTAGACCTCGATCGGGTACTCTTTTTGACAATCAAGCAATTTTGTTACAAGCCCCCGGATTCATAGGTGGGGTCAATTCTAAAATCTAAAATCTAAAATCTAAAATCTAAAATCGGTTGACACCATGAGCATGACAAGTCCCTTGCAGCTTTTATTTGAAGCGATCGACCAGGTGAAGGATGAACAAGAGCTGCGATCGCAAATCGTGCCCAAAATCGGCGAGTATTTTGCAGCTAAACGATCTGGAATCTTTTTTTTCGATGGACTTCCTTTAGCAGATAGCAATTTTCAGAAAACATTGAAAGTTGCGCTATCAATCGAACATAATCCTGTTGCACGTTATTTAGTGGAGCGTCATGCTCCTGTCCATGAAGCATTAGTGACATCATCACCCAAGGTTTGGACAATAATTTGTCCCCGCCCCGATCATTGGCACGTGATGGCGGGGCCGATTGTCAGTCGTGGTCAATTAATGGGTGTAGTGGGTTGCACGCGCGATCGGTCAATGCCCGCTTTCGATACAGAAAATCTAGCGGATTTGAGTGCGATCAGTTTGCATTTGTCTGTTTGGGCTGCAACAGTACGCGCGGCGAAGCTATCCCGTAGGGAATCGCAACACCAACCTTTCCAGACCTCACGCCTAACGCCTCGTGAATTGCAAATTGCCGAATTGGTTGCTTTGGGGCGAACCAACGCAGGAATCGGGAGGGAACTTTGGATTACTGAGAATTCAGTGAAGCAAGCTTTGAAGCGAATGTTCCGTAAGCTTGAGGTTTCGTCTCGTGCAGAAATGGTTGCACAGATTTCGGCAACCAAATATAATTTGCCAAGTGTAAAAATGTCTCCATCCAACTTGATGCAGAACACCCACCAATAAACTTAACGCTAGAAACCCCTAGAGCGATCGAGCGTGAATTGAAGAGCGATCGCTCTACTGATAATTTTGAAGTATGGGGTATTGCGATAGCTAGCTAACAGCACATTAAACAAAGTGAAAAGACTCTATTGAGTCAGTTTCAACTGAAATATTTCACCCTTCTCGCTTAACAGGCTTTTCGACCTGTTCCACAAAAAGTAAGTGAATTTTCTTGTGGGGTGGGCATGAGATCCCGCCCGTGAAAGGGTTATTGCAACTCGTGGAAGATATCAGTTCCAACGAGTTATTGCGATCGAAAGTACGATCGCTAGCAACCTCAACTCATTGCCTCAATCTTTCACCGCTACATCAGATCGAGCTTATAATCTTCATCCCTAGAAGGAAACACTAGGTATTTGTTTTTTTCTTGATTGTGGAAATTACACTTGTATCACAATAGGATTACCCCTATCTGTTTGTTATGGAAATAGATCGTGTGCCATTTCTGAATCGCCTCCGGCGCACCATGTCCTCTGCGGAAGCTTGGGGGTTTAGTGTGGTTGGATATCTGATGTGGTTTAACTTAGCGCCGTTGATGCAAGCAGAAATTGGCTCTGCATCGCTGTTGGTCTGGATTCCTGGTGTGATCGTCGGAATTCTGTTTAACCTTCAAGTTCAGAGTTTGGGTGAGAAATATCCAGATGTATCTGGGGGAACGCCAAATTACATCACGCGATTGCTTCATCGTTACCCTGCCCTTTCCCGCTACTTGGGGATTGCCTACTTCTTGGGGTGGGTTTCCTTTCCGCCCATTAATGCGATCGTCATTACAAATTTGATCGAATTCCATTTAGAGCCGATGGGGCTGAATATTCCAGAAAAAGTGTTTGAGATCGGTTTTACTGCGATCGCTTACTTTTTAGCATTCAGTGGCACCCGCGCCGTGGCGATTCTGCACCTCTTTTTTATCTTTCCTTCGATCGGCTTTTTACTCCTCTTCTGCGTTCAGGGTTTAGGCTGGCTTGCCTTGGAGCCCCAAAGCCCCGGACTCTTGCCCAGCAGGATTGATGCCATCAGTGTCAAGGACTGGCTGAAATGGTACTTGTTTGCCGCTTATAGCTTCTATGGCTGTGACACAGCTTCATCCTTTGTAGCAGACAGTCTCCACCCAAAAGACACCCTCAAGGCCCTGTCTTGGGTTGCCTGGTTCATGCCTCTGGTGTTTGTCGGTGGCACTTTAGTGTTGGTGCAGTTGGCAGCCACTCCCGATTTAGAAGGCAATTTGTACGGCAAATTCTTGTTGGCTGCCAAGCCTTTCTGGGGAGACGCTGCGCCTGTCATAGTCACATTGCTGGTTGCGGCTAGCTGTTTGTTGGGATCTGCGACTAGCGTTTGCAATACGCCCCGCATCCTTTTCCAACTCGCGCAGGATGGGCTGTTGTCTCCAGTGTTTGGCGCAGCGTCCCGTCGGGGTTCCCTAGAACCCGCGCTGCTGCTAACCTTTATCTGCAGTTTAGGATTTTTAGTCTGGGGCAACACCACTCGAATTGTCGTGGTGTCAGGGGTGAGTTTTTTCATTTCTATCATGGGGTTCCACTTGGGGCTGTGGATGCAGCGCCACGATCCAGTCGTGCGTTGGGGGCGACTATCCTTAGCATTGCTGGTGGTGGAGTTCATTTCCCTGGCGGTGGGTGGTGTTGCCTGGGGATGGATGGATTTTGGTCTCGGATTGCTGTTGCCGTTAGTAGTGATAGCGATCGACGCTGCAATTGGGTGGATTCCTTGGGCACCTTTGCACTTACCGTGGTGGGATCGACTCCATACCAAGCCAGTAACTCCTCCTAAAAACGAAGATTTTATAGTGTTTCAGGTTGCAATTTTGATTGCGCTGATTTGTGGTACAGCGACGATCAGTTGGCTGATCAGATCCTGGCTGCGGGTAGAAGCCGGAACTAACAATCCCTATCTGCTGATTATTGTGTTGATGACGCTGGCATTTGTGGGAGTGGCAATTGCTTGCTGGACAAGTCTGCCCCAGGTTGCTGCGATCGAAGAACTAGCAATCTCCTCGACTGCACAAGCTAAAGAACTGGAGACGACCCTAAACGAACTGAAAAAAGCTCAGATGCAAGTTATCCAAAGCGAAAAAATGTCTAGCTTGGGACAGTTGGTTGCGGGAATTGCCCATGAAATCAATAATCCGGTCAACTTCATCCACGGTAATCTTACTCACCTGGACGAATATACCCAAAATCTGCTGCAGATGATCGAACTCTATCAACAGCGCCATCCCAGCAACGATCCAGACGTGCAAGCAATGGCAGAGGAAATCGATTTGGAATTCCTCACTGAAGATATCCAAAAGATAATTTCATCTATCAGGGTAGGAACCGAGCGAATTCGCGGTATTGTCGTCTCGTTGCGAAACTTTTCTCGTATGGATGAAGCAGACTTCAAAGATGTTGATATTCATGAGGGAATTGAAAGTACATTGCTGATTTTGCAACACCGGCTCAAAGATAAACCAGAGTGTCCAGGTGTGGTAGTAATCAAAGACTATGGCACTTTGCCGAAGGTGGAATGTTTCCCCGGACAACTAAATCAGGTATTCATGAATATTTTGGTCAATGCCCTGGATGCCCTAGATGAGATGAATACCAAACGCTCCTATCAGGAGCTTAAAGATACCCCGAACCAGATTAGGATTCGGACTTCTGCGATCGACAATCAATGGGTGGAGGTGGCGATCGCTGACAACGGAATCGGTATGCCAGAACCAGTGAAGCAGCGCATTTTTGACCCCTTTTTTACCACCAAAGCGATCGGTAAAGGTACGGGTTTGGGAATGTCGATTAGTTATCAAATCATTACTGAAAAGCATCGCGGTAAAATCAAGTGTTTTTCTACACCTGGCTCAGGTACTGAGTTTGTGATTCAGATCCCCATTCAGCAACAGACAATTTCAGGATTCCCGATCGATCGCTGTTGAATCTTAACCACTTCGCGTTCAGTGCAGCCCTTGAACAATCTGAGGCAGTACAATAATCGATCGGGGTGTCAATTACCCCCAACTGCTCGATCTGAAGCCTTCATTCAGTTGACAGTTGACAGTTGACAGATGAGTGCGACCTCTACCTAGGGCTTGCTGAATAGAACTACAAGCTATGACTGCCAAGGGTTTCAAGATTTTTAAACACAAAAAAGTGCAAGGTTATGACGTTTTTTGGCTCAAAATCCTTGGATTTCGGTGGAAAATTGTGGAGTAAATTTGGGAACCCATCTCCGAATCTCCCATTTTTCAAGCTGTTTGGCACCTAGATTCGATTTGTGGGCTTTTTCAGCAAACCCTACCTAGAAGGAAGAGGATTGGAGTAATGAATAGTTTTCTTTTAATTTCTCGCCTTTAAGGGAGAGGCTTTAAACCAATTTTTTCTGGTAAGCATCTTAGAAGCTCGATCGCCCTTGACAAAGATCGCACTCTTGGCATAACAATAAGGATAGAAACCCGCAAGTGCGATCGCATTGAATTGAAGAGCGATCGCCCGCAGGTAATTTTGAAGTATGGGGTATTGCGATCGAGCGTGGGAAACTACCATTCATCCAATGAATGATTAAATATTACTTTGTAGTTTGAGGCAGCAATTGATTTAGTGCACCACACAAGTATCCTTTCACAGTGTCTTTACTTGCACCCACCCCACTCGGAAGGGTAAAGATCATCTCAACATTTAATAGATTGCCGTCCATTGAGGCAAATACGTCAATTGGCAAAGCACGCTGAAATGCTGTGGCGGGATTTTCGGCTTTCATTACACCTAAGTTCAGATCCGTGCTGAGAGTCTTGATGCCCTCGCGGGCCAAAATTGGTCGTAATTGGGAAAATGCTCTCTCTATCGATAACCCCTCCACCTGAACACGTGCAGAAAAGGCGGCACCATTCAAAAAGTCCCCCTTTTTTTGAAAGCTTTCCTCGCAGGTTGTGGCAACAGCGGGGGTAGCTAAACATATGAGAGCTAGAGTCAAGACAAGCGATCGCATATTAACTGAGTTAGAAGAATGAAACAATCACCAAGATCATGATGCACCATCATAGGATTATTTGGCAAGTGAGGCAAATGCCTTCGATGGTTTTTAGCATGAGTTGCAGTCCGGTTAGTATTCGCTGTTATTCGAGACTGTTAGCGAATTCATCTAGAACCCATTTGAGATCTATTCGCGTAAATCTCAGAAACCGGGTTTCTCTCTATATTTCTCGTCACCCAACCAAAAACTCGTAGAAACCCGGTTTTTTGGCCCTTGCGTAAATCTCAGAAACCAGTTTATCTTTATATTTCTCGTCACCCAACCCAAAAACTCAAAGATGTCAAATGAGTTCTATAGGGTTTCACCCCTCACCTCTGAAACCAGCAAAGCCGTGTTAAGTAATCGCACAGAATTAATTACATACAGCTTCTTTACGGAGGAAGGCTTGTAGCCAAAATTTTGTGTAATTAATTGTGTTCCACTACTTACTCACATAGATTTCGGGTGTTGCTGAATACATGAATTCAAAATTTCCCAATTGCTATCAGCCAAGTATGATGAGTTTTGTAACATCAAGCGAAAAGTTGATTCATACCGTGAATCAGCAACGCCCAAAATTTGATCAGAGCTCAGTCGGCTGCAAGTGCTGTGTGCGCTCAAGAGTGGGGTCAAAAAAGTCACTGAAATCATTGAGGAAACAGGGCTGGGGCAAGCCAATCTTTCCAAGCACCTCAAGATTTTGACCCCGGCAGGCATCGTTCAACGGCCACCGCAGGGAGTCAGTGTTTATACCATTTTTTTAAAGTTATGCAAGACTTATGTAAAACTCAAAGACAGAATTATCAAGGTCTGGCGGTATTTTATCTCTATCACACCTTTAAAAAAATGGTATTACTCTCAAATCACTCACCCGATGATTTTTGATTTATGCGAACTTGTGTGTCAGAAGCTCGAAACTCGATCGCAAGAACAGTCACAACATTTAAAAAAGCTCGACAGATTGCGTCAACTCTAACCGCGATCGCATTGGCTGCAAGTGCTGTGTGCGCTCAAGAGTGGTGCTAAAAATGTCACTAAATCTAACTATCTGCACGCTTATAATTCATCACCAAATCCAACCGCGATAAAGAACTTGTCGCCGATTCCCGCACATAGGAATCCACGGCTTCATCATTTGCAAATGTGGTGAGAACTTCTACACAACGTCGATCGCCCACAGAAGCAAGAGCATTCACGATCGCCACTTGTACCGCCACATTATCCGTTGTATTCAGCGACTCCACCAAAATCTCAAAAGCAGAGGAACCCATCTGCCCCAAAGCCATCACTGAAGCAATATTAACCACAGGATTCGGATCGTCGATCGCCTTTTTTAATCCCTGCAAGCCCGCTTCAGGAAACGGCAAATCTGGATAATTAATCGCAATTTGTGCCAATACCTTCGCCGCACTCCCTCGCACAGTCACATTATCACTGTTTAACAATGCATCAACCACCGATGGCACGGCATCTTCACCAATCACGCCCAAGGCTTTTACCGCCGCCCGACGATAGGTGACATCTTCTTGATCTAAAATGCCCACCAGTCGAGAAATTGTATTTTCATCGCGGGAATCGGCAATTTCAAACATTGCCCGATCGCGCAGATGAGGATTCGGGTGTTTTAGTTGTTCAAACAAAGCATCTGTTGTCATGGTTTTTGGGGTTTTATAGCAGTTGACTGTTGACTGTTGACTGTTAACTGTTAACTGTTGACTGTTAACTGTTGACTGTTGTATGGCGGTTCTCAAGCGTGGTGAGGTATGCCCGATGCTTTTAGGCCCTATGCCCTATGCCCTATTAAGATATTTCGGATGTTACAGAAGTATGAGCATCTACTTTAGCTCTAACCAACCAATCTTGGTCTGCCTCCGCAATTTCATAACCGCTGACATCACCAAGTTTTTCTAGTGCCATTAATGCAGCATACTTCAAATCCCAGATTTTAGTTTCCAGACAGGCTTTCAATTCTGGAATAGCACGTTGTTCTCCCAGTTCCCCCAGGGCGATCGCCGCCGCTGCACGGGATTTCTGAAACTGGGGTTGGGGGTGATGCAATGCTTCCAATAACAAATCGTAGGCTGGAGAATGTTTTAACCAACCAAACAATTTTACCACATGAAAATGCGCTCCATAGTCATTATTTGCTTCTTCAGCAAAGGTCGCAAACAGGGCTGCTGGTGCATCCTCTGAGTAATTTTCAAGTATCGTTTTAGCGGCTAAATAGCAACGTCCAAAATCTGTTTCGTATAATTGGCGAATCAAAAACGGTAAGTCTGGTAATTTTTCATAACTATGTACTAAATCCAAATCGGCTGGATAGTCTCTTAAGGTTTGTTCCAAATGTGGTTTAATAGTGGCAAAGGTAAGGGTTTTGTCAGCAATTCCTGCTTCTGCTAACATCCTAATTCCTCTGAGCCGAAAGACTAAAGATACCGGACATCTGGCAATATTGCCAATTGCAGCGTAGTAACGCGCATCTATCAAATCCTGAATAGATAATCTGCGCCCAAGGACATTTTTGTGTTGCAACATCGCGACAACTTTTCCCATTTGAGAAAAGTCTCTGGTTAAGCGACAAATTGCGGCGATCGCAGCACTAGCAGTCGGCGGGTCAATATCATCGACAAATCTGCGAATTCTGGCTACGGCTGGCTGATAATCTAATTTAGTCAGGGTGTGGATAATTACCCGGTAGGTTTGTCCCGGTTTATCCAGCAATTGAGCAACTTCTGCTAATATATAGGCATCTTGAGTGCCAATTTCGCCGATCGCCCAAACTGCATTTTCCACCGTGTAGCAGTCATCATCCGCCAGACAAGTGCGAATCACCGGCAATGCTTGCATAGCTTGCAGTCTTCCCAAGGTTTCCACCGATTTGCGGCGCACAATCCGGTTTTCCAGCACCGGATCGGTTTGTTGTACAGCTCGCATCAGTGCTGCGATCGATCGATCTGTTGAGAAGTTGATCAAGTGGGAAGCAGCTATGTAGCGGGAATCCTCTTCCCCGATTTCAGCTTGGGGCGTATCTAAAAGGGCGATCGCCTGGTCTTCCGTTAAATTAAAAAAACTAAAAAAGCGTTTATCCATAAAATTAGCACTCTGCAATAACTATAATATGATATGCCTATTAAAACACAATAACAAGCCTAGGAATTCTTTACCCTTACCCCACCAAAATCGGTAAAGCAACGAGCCAAGAGTTCCTAGACTTGTCGGGTACAAACTACCCAGTCACGACATTACAAACCTGTCAGTTAATTAGGACAGGGAGTTGATCGCGTAGTCAAGAAGAGCATTGTACTCAGTCAAAGCTTGAGCAGACAAATCGCGAGGAGCACAACCGCGGTTACGAGCAAAGCTCAATGCTTCAACGTAAGGAGCAGTAGGCAAGCCCAAAGCGCGATAAACTTCGCGTTGACCAGCAATACCCCATTCGTCCAGAGGGCCTGTGCCGCCAACAACCAAGCAGTATTGGACCAAGCGCAGGTAGTGCTTGATGTCACGATGGCATTTTGCTTTGAAAGTATCGGTGGAGTTAGCTTGACCGGATTCGTTCAAGTAAGGATACTTTTTGATGCAAGCATCATAAGCTTCTTTTGCAACTGCGTCGAGGTTGTTGCCTAGTTTTTCTGCAGCTTCTAAACGAGCAGCAGAGCGTTGGATAGAACCTTGAACTGATTCTAAATCTGAGGTGCTAGGGAAGCGGCCTGCTGCATCAGCAGAGGCAATAGCGGTGGTGAGAACTGATTTCATTTCTTAAATCTCCTAAAGTGATTTTGACAGCGAGCGTAGTTTCTATTTTGCTGAGCGAATTGCGATTAGCAACGGACTAGCTCAGTGCCGAAATGATGCGATCGAAGTAGCTGGAAGATTCGGCAACTAGGCTAGCGCAACGATCTTCTACTACAGGACTACCCATTTTGCGGAGCTTAGCACCAGCAAATTTTTCGCTGGGGTTGTCTTGGATGTGAGCAGCGGCTTGAGCCTTCATGATTTGAACGGCACGCACGGTGGAGGTGGTGGGCACGCCCAAAGCTGCGTAGGTTTCTTTCAAACCATTCAAGCAACGGTCATCAAGAACAGAAGCATCACCAGCCAACAAAGCATAGGTGACATAGCGCAGAATGATTTCTGCATCGCGCAAGCAAGCAGCCATGCGGCGGTTAGGATAGCAGTTACCACCAGCTTGAATCAAGCCTTGGTTTTCGCAGATCATACCGGCAACAGCATCAGAAACCATGCAGCTAGCATTGCTGGCGATCGCGTTTACAGCGTCCAAGCGTCGGTTGCCGCTGGCAACGAAAGCTCTCAGAGCACTAATATCACCGACGGTGGAGGTGCTGGCATCGGCTGAAACTACAGCTCTTGAAAAAGCGTCAAGCATTGAGTTCTCCTTAACTTAGAAAAATTATTTCTGAACTTGAGTTGGTCAACTTGGTGACTAACTTAATGGTTTTGAATATATCTCTGGGGTGTTTCCTCTGTCTCATTCCTGAGAAACAAAGTAACAATTTGTTACTTTTGTGGCTAAAAGCACTTTTTTTCGTGGACAGGCGCGCAAAAAGTGGAGTTCTGAAGACAAGAATATTTTGGCTCTTGCCCCTGTACAATGTTTTCCATGAACAATATTAAGCAGTTTGTTGAAAATTCTCTAGGACGGTGGCGATCGCAGCGCAGCGCCCATCATTTGACTTTCAGACACTTTGAAGCTGTGCAGTCAGTCATTGATATCGTTGCTATCTCGCCGGGCGATCGGGCCGTAATTGAGCTCTGCCAATTGTATAAGGTTGACCCATCCCAAGCCGTAATCCCTTTTCAAATGAGTTGGGAGGGTGAGTCAGATTGGGATGAGAATTCTGAGGTTAAGGGGAGTTGTATTCTAGTACCAATCCCCGATCCAAATGTACCTAATCGGGGTAAGTTATTACGAGATCAAGGTTATGCTGAAACTATCGCCGCAGCAAGTGACTATCACATCACAGAGGATGGAACATTTGTCCTGTTGACTAGCTACGAACACGCCGCAGCAGAAGAAAAAATCTGGTTTGCTAATCCTAATTTACGGTTTCGTGTTTCACTAATTAAAACCAGTGCCGGAAGTGGGGTAGTAACGGCATCATTTTCCTCAGAGATTCGTTCGCTGTCAGGAAATTAGTGAATTACAAATTGCTATTCATAAACTTTCTTCTACCTTCTTTTTAGCATATGAATTCAGTTAAAAGCAATGATTTAATCACTTTAGCTCAGTGGATGGCTGGGGATTTTAGTAACTATCAACAATCCTTTGAACACCCACAACAATTTGCCCATATTCGGATATTTTTTCGTCCCTTACCCTTTGAATTTTTCAATGCCATTGGCTTTTACTCTGAACAGGTTTACGATCACGATCTGTGGACTCCCTATCGTCAGGGAGTTCATCGCTTAATTGACCAGGGAGATCAGATTTATATTGAAAATTATAGCCTCGAAGACCCAATACAGTACGCCGGAGCCGCACGAGAATTAAGCATTCTCAAAACTATTAAACCAGATAGTCTGCAACGACGCTATCACTGTTCCATGATTTTTAAAAGAGACGGCAAAATGTTTCGAGGCAGTGTGGAACCTGGAAACCTTTGTCTCATTGAAAAAAGAGGTTGTTCAACCTACCTAGTTAGTGATGTCGAGATTACAGAAACAACTTGGAGTAGCCTCGATCAAGGTCTGGATGTGAATACCCATCAACAGGTTTGGGGGTCGGCTTTTGGCTCTCTACATTTTGAAAAGCGTCAAAGTTTTGCCAATGAGTTACCTCACATATTATAACTTATCGGCTTAATAATTTCAACTCACATTCGCCATATATTACAATCCTTGATTTCGTACTACAGCAAAATTTTTGCAATTCAGAGACTCCGAGCCAATATCTCAACCTCTTTCTGTAGTACAAATAAGCTCCCAGATTAGACCTGATGTTAACTTATGTTAAGTTTTCTAATAGAACGTCTAAGTATGGTAGTTTTTCATGTAATACAATTGTGGAGATTTTTTCAATGGTTTTTGGACCTGCATCTCGACTTGGAGTCAGTTTATTTGAAGAAACACCCCGTTTAGAACTGATGCCAGGACGTTCAGAAGAAGAAGTAGAAACCATTATTCGTGCCGTTTATCGGCAAGTTTTGGGAAATGCTTACGTCATGGAAAGTGAACGAGCGACGATTCCTGAATCCCAATTCAAAAGTGGTGAACTCAGTGTGCGCGAATTTGTCCGCGCTCTGGCAAAATCAGACGCTTACCGCTCTCGCTTTTTCGATACTTGTCCTCGCTATCGGTTTATTGAACTCAATTTCAAACATCTTTTAGGTCGGGCTCCTGATGGCTTAGAAGAAATGAGAGGACATAGCACCATTCTAGATACTGAAGGCTTCGAGGCAGAAATTGATTCTTACCTCGACAGTGATGAATACCAAAATGCCTACGGGGAAAATATCGTTCCCTATTTCCGAGGCTACAAAACCCAGCCAGGACAAAATATGGTTGGGTTTACTCATATGTTTGCTCTGTTGCGGGGAGCTTCCAGTAGCGACCTCAAGGGCAGTCTTTCTGGAAAAACCCCTGTTCTGAATAAATTCGTGATTCAGCAAACCCCTCTACCCATAGTTCCCCCTTCAGGTGGTGCAGTTGGAGATGGTTGGGCATTCCAAGAGTCTGGTATCAATTCACGTACTCGTGCTGGATTAGGCGCCTCAGCAGAAGGCAAAGTTTATCGCATTACTGTGACTGGATATCGTTCTTCAGCAACCACTGTGATGAACCGAGTCTCTAAATTTCGCTCTAGCAATCAAGCCTATCTCGTACCATTTGATAGGCTCTCGCAAGAATATCAACGCATCCACAAACAAGGCGGCGTAATTTCCAGCATCACTGCTGTCAACTAACAACCGCTCAAACTTCTGCCTTAACGGCTTGGGGAATTATCTCCCTGAGCGTGTTTTTCACAATCCCTAATTCTCTGTTTTGAAGCGTTATTTATTCTTAGGAGAAACTCAATGAGTGTCGTTTTAGATGCGCCAGTAGAACTTTGGGCTACGAGCAGCTCCGATGATAAACAGGCGGTAATTCGCGCTGTTTACAAGCAAGTATTGGGCAATCCCCATGTCATGGAAAGTGAACGCCTGACGATTGCAGAATCCAAGTTGTGCGATGGCACGATAACAGTACGAGAATTTGTCCGCGCTGTGGCTAAATCTGACTTTTATCGCCGTCGGTATTTTGAATCCTGCGCTCCTTACCGCTTTGTCGAGCTAAACTTCAAACATTTGTTGGGTCGCGCTCCTTTAGCTCAAGAGGAACTTTCTGAGCATATTTGTCGGTGTACCCAAGAAGGCTACGAGGCAGAAATTGATTCTTATCTCGATAGTCCAGAATATCAGGAAAAATTTGGCGAGAATACAGTCCCTTATTATCAAGGGGCAAAAAGTCAAGTCGGACAAAAGCAAGTCGGCTACAATCGTACCCTTTCCCTGTATCAAGGTTATGCAGGAGTTGATAGTGCTTTTACCGCTTCTCGCTTAGTAGATTTTGTGGCTGGCAATAGCGGTAACAAGATTACTTTACCAACAACAGGCGGTCGGATCAGCGCTTACAAAGATGCCACCGAAAAGACATTCAAGATTTTAGTCAAGGGGTCTAAATTTGATAGTCCTCGCCGACTAAGTAACACTGAATATCTGGTATCCGGTGCGAATATGACTCCGCAAATTCAGCGAATTCATCGTGCAGGTGGCAAAATTGTCAGCATCACAGAAGTTGCTTAAGGCATAGAGTGACTAGCGGGTAGGGAAGTAAAAATTTACTTCTCTATCCCTCTCTGAAACAATCGCGATTTTTATCTTATCACCCTCGCAATTATGAAAGCGATAACGATAGAAACCGATAGTTTTTCTGTAATCCTTAACAGATGTGTTCGCCTCTGTCAAGCTATTTCAACCAACAGTAACTTTTTTTTACACTCTCAATCAAACTTTCTTTAATTAACGTTAGGAAAAAACAATGTCCAGTTTAACAGCAGCTTTCGTCAGTGACCCAGTAGAACTGCGCTCCAATGCAACGGAAGACGATTTACAAGTCGTTATTCGTGCTGCTTACCGACAGGTGTTAGGAAATGCTCACCTGATGGAAAGTCAGCGTCTCACCAGTGCTGAATCCTTGCTTCGCAATGGTGATATTACGGTGCGTGAATTTGTCAGACAAGTGGCAAAATCAGACCTCTATCAGTCTCTATTTTTTAACACCAATTCTGCCTATCGGTTCATCGAGTTAAACTGCAAGCATTTACTGGGTCGCGCTCCTTTAGAACAGACGGAGATTTCTGAGCACGTCCAAATTTGTAACGGTCAAGGCTATGAAGCCGAAATCGATTCTTATATCGATAGTGACGATTACAGCCAGAACTTTGGCGAGAATATTGTGCCTTATCCTCGGAACATTCGCAGCCAAACTGGTATCAAGAATGTCGGGTTTAATCGGATGCTTTCTTTGCTGGGAGGAGCAGCTACTAGCGATAGTAGTAATCAAGCTCAATTAATTGCTACAGTTGCTAGCAATCTGCCTCAGAAAATTAAACTTTCTAGCGTTGGTAACAGTGGAGCCTCTAGCACAACTGGTAAACGTTTTCGGATTACTGCTGCTAAGTCTGGTGGTGCTAAGGTCAGAGTGAGCAATATCAGCTATGAAGTCAGCTATGCTCAAATGTCTAAGCAAATTAAAAATATTCAGAAAATGGGAGGCAAGATTCTCAGTATTACTGAAGTTGGCTAAATTTACCTAGACTTCACCTTTGTCTTCATTAAAGTTTGGTATCTCCTGCTTTCTATAGAGCGAGTTTATTATTCGCTCTTTTTCTTCTATGCAACAGTTGAGAATAAAAATAAATGACTCAGTTTTCAAGCTGAGAATCTGAAAGATGCTACCCCCAATAGCTTGTAAAAAAATTCAGGCTTGGATCAGAAGTCGTCACCTAATTTTTTGCGGTCAATTGCTAGTTTTTGAAACTTTAGACTATCCAGCAGTTGAGCGATTTGAGGAATGTGTTAACAGTCTAGGAGGGTGCTTAATTTCTGTTGAACCAGCCAAACGACTTTGGATGGGAAATCATCGACAAGTGATTCTCTATCAGGCTAAAGCCAGTTTGCATACACCTCATCATGAACTGCGACAATATTGGTTCAAGTACGGCTGTTTTCAGACTCGATTTGATCAAAGAGCTTAGCTATAACAACCGCCCAGGTTATTAATTATTAAAATATCTTTGATTATTTGCATAATTAGGAACTTTTTGGTTAAAATAAAGAAAAATTATACTTTGTTGTGACTATGGATATTCACGAAATTGAAACGTCTCTGAACAATCCTGATTTTCAGTATCGACTCAAGGCCGTCGCGGCTCTCAAGGATTATCAACCAGAGGTTGCCGTTCCCTTGCTCAAGGCCAAACTCGATGACCCGGAATTCTTAGTACGTTCCTTTGTCAGCAGAGCATTTGGGACACAACAAACCGCTGAATCCTTCGCCGCATTGCTCCAAATCATGAAATTTGATAATACGCCGAATGTGCGAGCTGAAGCTGCTAATTCTCTTTCGCTGTTTGGTCGATGTGCTGCATCTCATTTAGTCTCGACTTTTTTTCAGGATGACCACTGGTTGGTTCGTCGTAGTATTCTGGCGGTTTTGGTTGATATGGAGTGCGAAAGCGAGCTCTTTGAGGTCTGTATGGAAGCCTTAGCTGGCGAAGATATGACCACCCAGGAAGCGGCTGTGGATGCACTTGGTACATTAGCCGGAACTACTCAGGAACCGGCTGCACTTTCTCAGTTATTAATGCTGGCTAATTCGGAGTATGAAGGTATGCGTCAGCACGTCGCCTCTGCTTTGCAACGTTTTGATGATCCGCAGGCTAAGGAAATCTTGAGTCAACTTCGGCAAGACTTCAATCATCGAGTCGTTGCTGCTGCTTTAGAAAATCTGCTATAGACAATAAATAGTTCTGATACTGTTTAGTAGATTAAGCTTGACTAAAAGTTTTTAACCCACTGATTAAATGGTCAAAAGAGAGACTCAATAAATCCTGGTCTTCAGAATTAAAATGCTGCAAACTAACTTTTTTCAACTGTTCTAGTCCACAGAGCATCGCCGAAACAGGAACCCGCAATTCTTGATACAGTAGCTCCATGTTTTTTAGTCCTTCTTGGCTAGTAAATTGAGGATTGTTACCTGCAATTCCATAGGTGATACAGCGTAGGAACTGCCAAAAATCTCGCCAACAGGCTTCAGCACGTTCGGGAGGATAAAGGTCATTACCAGGCTCAGTGATATCGGGAAAGTCCGCTAATACCTTTTTCCTCGCATCAGCAACAATATTAGGAGCTTGCTCTCGCAATAATCTGGCTTTTTCTAGCATTAAAGAGAGATGAGGATGAAGATTTTTAATGCGTTCTAAATCCTCATCTGTGAGATATCGACTTTGATTGTCAGCATCTTGAAAAATGGCAATTACTTCATCTGAATATAAGTTTTTCCAAGTGGCAAAACTGACAATTCTCGCTTGGGGAATTAATTGCTTGGCTCTTTCACTTAATTGCATATTTATTAAATTACACTCACTTAATTTACTAGGATAGACTAAAATTATGAGCGGGTTGATTAAGATTTATTACAAATGCAGCCGTTTAATGATGGCTGGTACGCGATTTTTCTGGGTAATCCTGAGCACACAACAGATTTGTGTAACGAAATATTACTTTGTTTGTCAAATACAGAGACAAGATTTAAGGTAATCCCGTATGATCTTGTTTTGAGGGAAAGATTGAAGGAGCTAGATTTTAATCTATGTTTAAGCCGTTTCAGGAATTCTTAGAAAAAGAACTGTTTGGACGTTTTGCTCTAGAGAGTCGTCCCATTCCCTCTGGGTTGGAATCGGTGGTGAGTGAAAGAGGCAAAAATCCCGCCACGATTCAAAGTTGGTGCTATCAATGTCCCGAATTGCGAAAAATTCGTTACACCTACATTGATGCTGGAGAAACGGCACAAATTTTCAATAGTGTCATTTATCCGAATTATAATTACGATCTGCCTTTGCTAGGAATTGATTTTTTAGCCTTTGGGCAGAAGAAAATCTTGGTGGTCTTGGATTTTCAACCTTTATTCCGCGATCGCGCCTACATAGACAAGTATATCGGGCCAATGAGCGCACTTAAGGAGAAATACAAAGATTTAACGCAAGACTTAGAAATGAAGTTTTACGATGCGAACCAGTATTTTTCTAAGAACTTGCTCTTTGCTAAAACTGATGCAGAAACAGTTGTAACTCGTTTGTTTCCAGCCTATCAAGAATATGTCCAGTTGTATTGGCAAATGCTAGAGCAAGCCTCCCCGCTTAACACTCCAGAAGAGATGCAGCGGATTGTCAAGGCACAGAAAGATTACGATCAGTATAGTGCGGAACGCGATCCAGCATCAGGGCTATTCGGCAGCTATTTTGGGCATGAATGGTCAGAGCGATTTCTGTACGAGTTTTTGTTTGAAGATGCTGTGCCCTTAGCAGTTCCAGCGGGGGTAAGATAAGTTAAAAATGACTCTTTATCAGCCTTTCTTAGATTACGCTATCCCACTTCTAAAAGCACGACTTGACTTGGCTCCCTATCCCATTCCCGAAGGTTTTGAACGGAAGGAAGCTATAACTGGAAAAGGGAAAAAAGAGCAGTTGGTTGTGACGACAAGTCATGCTTTTAAGTCCTCAAAATTACGGCAAATTCGGGCGGCTCATGTTGAGGGTGGTGATGCTCTCCAGGTACTTAATTTTGTCATTTTTCCCCAGTTAAATTATGACTTGCCCTTTTTTGGTGCGGACTTAGTAACCTTGCCGGGGGGACATTTAATTGCTTTAGATATGCAGCCTCTTTTTCACGATGCGGCTTACCAGAAGCAATACTCAGAGCCGATTTTACCGATTTTCAACACTTATCAAAAGGACTTGCCTTGGGGAGGAGATTTTCCTGACGAGGCAAAACCTTTCTTTTCTCCTGCTTTTCTTTGGACTCGTCCCAAGGAAACAGAGGCTGTGCAAACTACGGTCTTTGAAGCTTTTAAGGATTATCTTCAAGCTTATCTCGATTTGGTTGAGCGATCGCAACCTGTCACAGATAGTCAGCGACTTGGAGAGATTCTTGAGGCACAGCGACGTTATATTAATTATCGTGCTGCAAAAGATCCGGCTAGAGGAATGTTTACGCGCTTCTATGGTGAGGAGTGGACTGAGGAATATATTCACGGTTTTCTGTTCGATTTAGAACGCCACATTCCAGAAGTTCAACAATCAGTGTAAATTTATCCTACATGAGAGCGAAGACTCTGAGCCGTATTGTTACGAGTAAAAGCATTCCACGTTCCTAATTCTTTGGGGTCGCGACTACAAAGCATGGCTTTCATCTCTTGGGTGAGTCCTTGTGCTAGGGTAAAATCTGCGCCAGCAATACTCTTTAATTGCTCTAAATTGGCCCCGGTTAAGTCAGCCCCTCGTAAATCTGCTCCTTGTAATTCGACTCCAATTAAGATAGCATTCCGTAAATAAGCACCAGTCAGAAAGGCATTCTGAAGACTCGCCCCACTTAAGGCGGCTCCCTCTAAATTTGCCCCAGTTAAATCGGCTCCACTGAGATAGGCACCTCGCAGATTACAGCCGTGTAAATCTGCGCCTCTGAGGTAAGCTGTATTTAGAAAAGATCCACTGAGATTGGCTTGGGGACCAATAGCTCCCGCATTTTTGTAATTGAATCCTTCTGGCCACAGGGTGTGAGCATCATATTGAGCTAATTTTAATTTTGCCTCTTGTAGCTTGGCATCGACTAAATTACAGCCCTGTAAATCTGCACGAAAAAGATAGCTTTCTTGTAAATTCGCTCCACTCAAATTGGCATCTCTGAGATTGGCCCTTCGTAAATCAACTCCTTTGAGATTGGCCCCTTGCAAATTGGTTTGACTAAGGTTTGCCCCAATCAAGTTTGCTCCACTGAAATCAATACCAGATAAATCCATCTGGCTGAGGTTGATTCCCGCGAGGTTGGTTTGAGCTAGACTTTTGCCTTGCTGAATGGCTGGTAAGATTTCTATTGCAGAAAGGGGTTCGGAGAGGAAAGACGAGTGTTGACGAGGTGACATTATGTTTTTCTGAAAATTTATTGAGCGAGTTGGTTAAAATTGTCCTGTGTCATTTATCCTAGAATTTGATGGATTCCAGACAGACGTTTGTTTATTTTTCTTAACCAAAATCAGAAATGCTATTAACACCGCCAAGGACTATGATGGATTTTTTTCGCAAGAGTGAGGGCGTTTGGTTTACTCAGCGAACAGTCCATAATTTTGATACTGCTGCGGCTGATGAATCGGGAGAATCTAATGTGATCGTTGACGTTTTGTCAATAGACGATCCCAGAATTTTAGACGTTTGTCAACAGCAGAATGTCGATCCCGCTTTAGTTAGTGGGGGATGCAGTTTTATGTGGCAGGATAATTTAGATGATACTGTCCCGAACGAAAACTATGCTGCTATTCTTGTAGATGTGCCTAATCCTAGTAATCCGAGAACGGGCAATTTTCTGCGAAATCGAGGCTATGTTGAAGGTATTCCGGTCATCGGTGTTTACCATTTTGCGGATGATGGGGTGTTGACTATTGAGACGGAATATGAGACTAATCAAGGACAGGAACGCTGTTGGTTTATTAACGATCATTTTCGGGTACGGGTGATGACTGTGCAGATGATTAATGGGGTTAAACAAATGGCATACTGTTCTGAGCGTCGTTGTGTTTCTCATTCTGCTTTAGAAGAGATGTTGGAACACAATCGCTTGAGGTTTTCTGGGGTGGGTGTGCTGTCACCTTAAAGTCCCAAATATCCAGTCTCTTGCAATCGCGGCTACACACACAAAGTCCCCAATATCCCGGCGATTGAAATCGCGGCTACACACGCAAAGTCCGCCTACGCGGACTAATTATTAAACTATTAAAACTATGTCTGAGAATGAAGAATTGATGCCATCTGGTAATGATGAAACTGTAGAAAATTCAACGACTAATGTTGAAGAATTGGCAGAAGTAATTGCTGAATTTGAGAAATATCGCGAACGTTTGGTTAATGAAACGATGACTGCGGCACAAAAGGCAAAATTACCTCAGAAGCCGGCGATGGCTAAAATTGAGCCGGAACTTGCTAAGATTGATGCTGGATTGGAGACTCTTCGCGCTCAATTGGCGGCTCTAACTACTAATAATTAGGTGATGATTATGGTCAATTCTAATGCTCAAGCTGAGGCAGATCCAATTTTATTGGCTCACGCTGAAACAGATGCTTTTCTTCGGGAAGTTACTGAAAAAATAGATTTAGATACTTTCGATGCTAATGATTCCAATCTGTTGAAGCGGTTGGTTGAATGTTTGGGAGATACGCGGGGGATGACTCGACTGCGTTTCGCTGAAACTTTGGCTGAAATTGGGGAAGCGGCGACTCCTTTTTTATTAGATGCTTTGGCTAATCATGCTAATGTAGTAGTTAGGCGGGCTGCGGCTAAAACTATAACTTTGATTGCCGATCCAACTGCGGTTCCTAATTTAATTCACTCTCTTTTAAATGATGAGGATACGGTGGTTAAGGGTTCATCAATTGGGGCGTTGGCGAGGATTGGGGAGCCGTCTGTGCAGGCTTTGTTGGATATTTTAGGGTCAACTGATTTGCCTGAGAGTACGATCGGTCATGCGGCTTGGGCGTTGGCTTTTATTGGGGCGGGGGCGAAGGAGTATTTGTATCGGGCGATCGCCTCTGATTCGCCTGTGGTGCGCGGTGCGGTGGTGGGTGCGATCGCCAAAGTTGCACAGGAAGAACCGAAGGATGAATTATTCGAGATTTTGGTTAAGTCTCTGACGGATGTTGATGTTGATGTGCGTTGCGAGGCGGCGGCGGCTTTAGGAAATCTGGCTTATAAACCGGCAATTCCTAATCTGATTGAGTTGCTGGATCGTGGTGATGGGGAAACTCGCAGGGCGGCGGCTTTGTCTTTGATGAAAGTGGGCGATCGGGCTGCAATTGAACCGCTACAAGCTGCATTGGAAAAGGAGTCAGAAGCGGCGATTCAAGGTGTGATTAAGTTGGCGATTTCTCAAATTAAGTAACTAAAAGTATGACTGAATCGCGAACGGGGCGGATGTTGCTTTCTCATAATTTTGATAGGCCCGAGGGTGTTTTTCCCACCTTAAGTAGGGAAGAATTTACTCGGGTATTTGCTGAGGGTTTAAGTCAATATCCTGAGATTAAGTGTCGTCAATTAAATCACGGTCATTGGATGGTAGAAGTTTTGTTTTCTACTGATGCTTTTTCTCCGCCTCAAGTGGGAGAATTTTGCGCTCAAAGTTTGGTGGATAAGCGGATGAGTCAGGGGAAAATTGATGATTTTTTTCCTGATATTTTGATTTTAGCGGGATTGAAGAAGACTCCACCATTGACTAGCGATGCTGATGCGCTGCAAACGGGAGAATGGGGGGTTGATGTGGTGGAAACTCAGTCTGCTGAAAGTTTTTTGATGGCTATGGGCTGGGAGGATAAAACGGCGGGGAAAAGTATTGAGGATGTTTTTAAGGTTGAAAGGAGAAAAGGGTAAAGGTGTTTTTAGTGGGGACTATCGCTTCTCGATTTATCCGGCTAAAATAAACACAAAGCATCAGACAAAAACAATATTATCGCAAGATAAGTATTGATAAAAACCAGAAAAAACAGGAAGGGTAAATATGAGCCTAAATAGCTACTTAATTCCAGGCGAAACATTTAGCACAGAGAATAAACTTGATAACTCTCAAACCTCTCTTTCAGACGAAGAAATTAACGAAAAATACAAGAAAGGTGAGATCAGAATTGTTACTGAGCAAGCTCGTTATCCACTTGACACGATAGAAAATATGCTTGATAGCAAGCAGGGAGACCGTAAAAAATATCTCCTAAATCCTGAGTACCAACGTAGAAAAAGGTGGGATAACACTCGTAAATCTCGTTTAATAGAATCATTTATCATGAATGTACCTATTCCGCCTATCTTTCTTTATGAAGTAGAGTATTCTATTTATGAAGTAATGGATGGACAACAAAGGCTCACAGCTATTTATGATTTTTATAAAGGAACATTTGAGTTAGAAGGATTAGAATATTGGCAGGCTCTTAATGGTCGAAAATATCATGATTTACCTGAACAAGTTAAACGAGGTATAGACAGGCGTTATTTATCGTCTATGGTGTTGTTAGAAGAAACAGCAAAAAGCCAACAAGAAGCAGAATATCTCAAGCGAATAGTTTTTGAAAGATTGAATAGTGGTGGGGAGAAACTAACCCCACAAGAAACAAGAAATGCTTTACATAATGGCAGATTTAATCAATTGTGCATGAAACTTGCTCAGAACGATCACTTTCGTGAAATGTGGAAACTACCTTTGGAAAGCGAGGTAGAAGATTTACTACTTCAAAGCGAAGAACAGCTAAGAGAATCAACTGCTTCAACTAGATTAACACTATATCGTAAAATGGAAGATGTTGAATTAGTTTTACGATTTTTTGCTTACAGACATTTAGATGCACTAAGAACCCCTATTGATGAATTTTTAGATAATTATTTGAAAGAAGCAAATAGCTGGCCGGATGAAGTCTTGAATCAACTTGAATCTATATTTATCGAAACTATTGAGCTAGTTTATACAGTTTTTGGTGAGAATGCGTTTTTGGCTCCTGGAAATAAGAAAGAATCTCAATCTAAGACACCTAGAAAGACTATTTACGATCCTTTGATGCAGGTTTTCTCACGAAATTTGGAAAATAAATATCGCATCATACAAAACGCGGAAACAATCAAGAAAAACAAATATTCAAATAAGAAGGGGTTAGATGAGGGACGGAGAAATAGAGTTCTTTTTGATGGAAAATATAACAGTCGAAAGGAAGTGCAATCTCGCATAGACTATTTTCAAAACTTTCTAAAAGAATATATTTCATAAACTTGGGTATAAATTATGAATAGAACATCATTGAATAGCTTCCAAACAGATGTAAATCAAATACGAGAATATTTGAAACACATTCAGTATGTAAATGATGTGGTTGGCTATGCTGTTTTAGAAGAGGATAATCAAGAAATAAAATCTTTGTTGAATACCCTAAAAAAACATGAGAAAAGCTTTAGAATAGAAAAACGGGTATTTGAATACAAGGCAGCGATTATTTCACTTTACGGGCTGTTGGAACAATATGTTGAAACTTGGGTTAAGGAATATCTTGATTCACTTTCCAGTTTAGTACCTGAATATAACCAAATAGATGAAAAGATTAGGGATAATCATTTTGAACTTTCTTTAAAACTAATAGATATTATTATAAATAGAGAACTTGCAAAATATAAAAATCTTACAAAAGAGGAGGTTTTAAGAAAATTAAATCATTGTATTGTCAATCTTACAAACTATCAAATAAATACAGAAGCATTTGTTCTTTCATCTGGCAACTTAAAGCATAATAAAATTGTAGAATTATTTAAACCTTTAAATGTAGATTTGAACACTGAATTAATTAAAAATGAAAGCCTCAATAGGGAAATTGGTTTAGCACCTAATGATATTTCCAATAAAGAAAAAGATATTTTGTACTATAAAATTAATGACTTAGTTGAAAGGAGAAATCAAATTGCTCACGGTTCGGAAATATTGGACATTTTAAATATCTCTGAATTAGAACCTTATATTCAATTTTTAGAACTGTATTGTCAAGCTATTTTTGAAACATTATTTGAAAAATTTATTAAACAAGAATCAATACATAGTTTTAAAAATATCGAAAAAGTGGTTAAAATATTTTGCAGTCAAATATTGGCGTTTGAAATAGAAAATTACACGATCGAAGTTGGGGATATGTTGATCATTAAAACCACAGATGGCAGATTCTACAAAAAGCCTATTTTGGACATTGAATTAGATAAGATAAAATATCAAAAACTTACAATTTCCGAAAAAAAAAATATTGCTGTACGTGTTGACCATAAAATCAAAGAAACTCAAACATTTTACATAAAAAAAATAAGGCCAGCCACCAACATTACATACTAAGTAGTCTAAATATTAATTATACCGAAACTTTCCCCATCGTCAACTCCTGCTGCTGAACCGGAATACAAATCTCAAACTCCGTCCCTTTTTCTGGCGTGGAAAAACACCTAAGCGTCCCACCATGTTTTTCAGTAATAATCTGATAACTAATCGCCATTCCCATTCCGGTTCCCTTCCCTACAGGCTTTGTTGTAAAAAATGGATTGAATATCTGTGTTTGAATTGATTCGGGAATTCCATTGCCATTATCGGCGATCGCAATTTTCACCCATTCCGAATCTACCACCGAGGTAGAAATTGTAATACAACATGGGTGCTTCTCGATCGCGCAAGCTACTTGTTGAGTATTTCTTTCTTCCAGTGCATCAATAGCGTTTGCCAAAATATTGATAAATACTTGGTTAAGTTGTCCGGCATAACACTCAACTAGCGGTAAATCACCATAGTCTCGAATGACTTTAATTTCTGGATGTTCTAGCCGGGCTTGGAGACGATGTTGCAAAATTAACAGCGTGCTATCAATTGCTTTATGGATATTAACTTCTTTAAATTCTGACTCATCTATCCTGGAAAAATTGCCGAGTGACACCACAATTTGGCGAATGCGATCGCTACAAGTTCTCATTGAACTCAGAATTTTAGGTAAATCATCTTGCAAAAAATCCAGCTCAATATTTTCGGCTTCTTTCTCTATTTCGCTAAGCGCGTTTGGATAATGCTTTTGATATAGGTTTACCAAATTTAATAGCTTTTCAGCATAATCTTGTACATGAATTAGATAGCTAGGAAGGAAGCCGCTCGGATTGTTTATTTCATGGGCTACTCCTGCAAATAATCGCCCCAAGGATGAGTTTTTTTGTGTCTGAATCAGTTTGTGTTGCGTTCGTTTTAAATTCTCAATTTCCTGCTCAAGTTGCTGAGATTTTTCTCATTCTCTGGCTTCGTTATCGCGTAATGTGACTTCTATTTGTTTCCGTTGAGCTATTTCAGCGGTGAGTTGCTCGTGGATTTCCAATTGTCGGAATACTTCCTCAAATGTGGTTGCTAAAAATTGAATTTCGTGAGCTGGAATCGTCTTTGGCATAGGGAAGATGCCAGTTTTTTTACTTTGAGAAACTGCTTCGTTTAAGTCGCGCAAGGGTTGCAATACATTCTTCTGAAGGAGTATCCCCATAATTAACAAAATTGTGATGATGCCAACTAGCAATGACAATGTTGAGGTAATGAAGGTTCTGTCGGCTGCTTGCTTCATTTGGTTGAGATCGAGTAGGGCGATCGCCACTCCTCGCCGTTGAGAGGCGCCAAACAAGGTACTGCTAAAAGGCAGAATTTGGGCGATCGCAGGCTGGTTGTCCACGACGATATCTTGCCTGACTTCAATGCCTGCGGTTGCCGCCCGATCGATCGCGATCGCGAGTTGTGGATAGATCGCAGTGTATGCCTCATTAGTCGTATTCTGAGGACTGCGGGCGATCGCTATTCCAGATGGATCGACAATCGCAATTTCCAGCACACCGGGCATCGTGGCAAAATTTTGCACAACCCGTCGCAGAATGCTTTTATTCTCCAACTCTAGTAAGCCTTCTGTAGAAAACTCCAGAGATTGTGTAATTGATTGAGCCCGGTTATGAACTTGCGTTTCTAAGTCAGACTGCATCAGCCGATAGTTAAGTCCCAGGGTTGCCAGTCCAACTGTGGTAATCGACAACCCAACGCTAACCAGCAAGCGCTGCGACAAGCTATGGGATGCAGGAATTTCGTCATAATTTTTATTCATTGATTGCTGTAGTTACGAGCTCAGTGTTAATCTCCACATCCTGACGCGGCATCCCTCCGGGACGGGGGTCAGATTTTAATAGTTCAGCCATTTGAGCGATCGCCTCTGGCAACCTACCAGAACATAGAGATGAATACAGGACGATGCTAACGGATTTGATATCACATGGGAAAATTCCGTCCAAAATCGCGATCGGTAACGATATCAGCCGGATGAGAATGCTTCTGGGCCTTAACGAATTTCCCCAAACCGCATTTTTAAACCTAATTGGGGGGTTTTCTTGCTATGTTTTTTGCCTACAAGAACCCGATCGAATCAAAACTTGCGATCGTGCGATCGCCCTTGACAAAGATCGGACTCTTGGCAGAATAATCAGGCTAGAAACTAAAAGAGCGATCGCACCGAATTGAAGGGCGATCGATCTACGGGTATTTTTAAAGTATTGGGTATTGCGATCGCGAGCTAAGGACTCGGTTCAGTGGCAGACGGCCCCGCAAAACCCCGAACACACAGGCAGAAACAAGGCGGGCTTTCGGCTGCACGCTCATTGTTCGCTGACTGTTAATAACTTCTAGCTCATTTGAGCGAGGTTAATCAATTGTGCCAAAGTGGATAAGTGCTGCGCGGATCGCGATGAACCACACGGCGAGGGTGGCAAATAGGTAGAGGTAGAACCGAAGTATGATGAGATTGAATGTGCAATGGACAGCGCTATGCAAGGTGCGAAATACAACGAAGACCCACGCGGCGTTCACATACACTGTATCCACCTGCTTTGTGATGAACAGGTATAGGACAAGCGCATAGAAAAGTACCGGAATCTCGAACAGGTTTTTTAGGTTATCCGATGGATTGGATACGCTTGGTGGCGAAATTTGTGCCAGTGCGCCCGGTACAGCAAGTTCTTTCGGGGTGAGCTTTCTACTCGTGATAAAACTGATACGGCGGATGTACATATACACCCAGACGAGGAATGTGAGAAACACTGTTGCAAAGAAGGGACTGAAAATTGTATCTTGCGTCATTTTTACCTCGATATTAACTTAGTAGAACATTGTAGTTAATGCTCGATAGGCACATTTGGTAGACGGCTCCACTCGTTCCACGAGCCGTCGTAATTTCGCACATTGGGATAACCTAGTAAATACTTTAAAACAAACCAGGTACACGCCGATCTTCCTCCAATGGCACAGTAAGGAAACACTTCTTTATCAGCCGTAATGCCCTGGCTGCCATAAAGGGTGTGTAACAATTCTGGTGACTTAAAAGTTCCATCTTCATTCAGAGCTAGGATGTGTTCGAGATTTACTGCCCCTGGAATATGACCCGCGCGTTCCGTTCCTTCTGGTGGCTTCATCATGAATAATTCGCCACGATATTCTTCAGGGGTGCGAACATCTAGCAACACGCAATCCGTCCGATTCAAAGATGCGTGAACCTCTGGTTGTAACACCCGCAAATTAGCATTGGGGGATTTCGCATGATACTGTGCGGGTGCGAAGTTGGATAACTCCGATACCAGTGGGCGACTTTCTGCAACCCATTTCTGATATCCACCGTTGAGAACATACACTTTGTCATGTCCAAAGGTTTTCAAAAGCCAGAAAATCCAGGCTCCTGTGTTAGGATAGCTGCCATAGGCGATCGCAGTTGTTTCAGAGGAAATTCCCGATCGCGAAAGCAATTTTTCGATCGCATTTGTATCGAGATTCATGCTGAAATCGGGTATTAGCAAATCTGTAAAGATATTCCAGAACACAGCACCGGGAATATGAGCGTTTTTGTACGGTTCTGGACTCATATCCACTTCAATCACCCGCACGGTTGGATCGTTAAGATGATCCATGAGCCATTGCGTATCGACCAAAACTTCAGGATGAGCATATTGGGACATTGGTTTTCTCCGATCTTTGGCACGCTTAGCTAAGATTAGGATAGGTAGATTGGCTTGCCCAGTCCTCGATCGGGTACTCTTTTTGACAATCAAGCAATCATGACCATGAAAAGTCCCTTACAGCTTTTATTTGAAGCGATCGACCGGGTAAAGGACGAACAAGATTTGCGATCGCAAGTCGTGCCCAAAATCGGTGAGTATTTTGCAGCTAAACGATCGGGAATCTTTTTCTTCGATCGACTGCCGTTGTTAGATAGTAAGCTTCAGAAAACACTGCAAATTGGGCTATCGATCGAACATAATCCTGTTGTGCGTTATTTAGCGGAGCGCCATGCTCCTGTCCATGAAGCATTGGTGGCGTCTCCCAAGGTTTGGACAATAATTTGTCCCCGACCCGATCATTGGCACGTGATGGCGGGGCCGATTGTCAGTCGCGGTCAATTAGTGGGTGCAGTAGGTTGCACCCGCGATCGGTCAATGCCCGCCTTTGATACAGAAAATCTAGCCGATTTGAGTGCGATCTGTTTGCATTTGTCTGTTTGGGCTGCAACCGTGCGATTTCAACACCAACCTTTCAAGACCTCACGCATAACGCCTCGTGAATTGCAAATTGCCGAATTGGTTGCTTTGGGGCGAACCAACGCAGAAATCGGCAGGGAACTTTGGATTACTGAGAATTCGGTGAAGCAAGCTTTGAAGCGAATGTTCCGCAAGCTTGAAGTTTCGTCTCGTGCAGAAATGGTTGCACAGCTTTCCGCGACAAAACACCATTTGCCAAGTGTAAAAATGGGGAGCATCCCAGTTGAGAACTAAGCAGAAATACTTAAGGAAAATTCCCCGTTAAGATAAGCACAGCGTAAGCGAAG